>NZ_AHVZ01000042.1:0-38857 GCF_000247495.1 Psychrobacter sp. PAMC 21119
ATTTGACTCATGAAGCCTATCTTAATGAGCGTAGTACCAATGAGGATACCGGCAGAACGTGGTACACCCACAAGCGTCTTAGAAGTGCTTATCGTAGTTTAAGAACCAATAGCGATTGGTTATTTACTTATCAAGAATATGGGCATTTAGACCTACCAAATACTACTAATTCTCTCGAAGGGTTATTCAGTGAGCTCAAGCGACAATTACACAGTCATCATGGGCTAAATGAGTATCGTAAGTTACGGTTTATTAAAGACTTTTTAGAGTCAAAGACACTCAAATAGCATGAATTATGTCCATTAGCGACTACCTTCTAATTTCTAGCATGAATTTTGTCCATTACACCCTTATTTATATTTACGTTTTATTTGGCGTATAGCTTTAATGAGGGCGTGTCATCAATTAGATTGTGAAGATTAAAATAATGACATGCCCTCATTTGAAACGTGATGCTTAAACGACAATCAATCAGTCTTTTTGACGATTGAATAATGCATTGAGTACGATAGCTGCCAAGGTAGCCGTGCCGATACCGCCCAAATCAAAGCCACCTAAATGCAAGCTAAAGTTACCCGTTCCCATGATGACAGTGACAGCGGCGATGATTAGATTGCTGTTTTTGCTAAAATCAATGTGGCTGTCTATCCAAATTTTGATCCCAGCAACAGTGATAAGTCCGAATACTATAATAGACGCACCGCCCAATAAGGCCGCTGGTATCGTCTGAATGATTGCGCCAAATTTTGGTGAAAGCCCCAATATGATAGCCACCAAACCTGCTACGACAAAAATCGTAGTGCTATACACCTTGGTTACCGCCATGACACCGATGTTTTCTGCATAAGTGGTGACACCTGTACCACCAAATCCTGCTGAAAAAGTCGTTGCTAAGCCATCCGCTAAAAATGCTCGACCCATATAAGGGGTAACACGAGCCTTAGTCATGCCTTCTACTGCTTTAAAATGTCCCAGATTTTCGGCAACCAAAATAAACGCCACTGGTGCGATCAAGATAATGGCGCTCATCTCAAAACGAGGCGTATGAATGCTTGGTAACCCAAACCATGAAGCAGCAGACACCCCACTAAAATCAATGGGCGTATCGAAACCCATTACATTGGTCATCACAAAATAAGCGACGTATGACAATATCAAGCCAACCAGCAATAAAAGTCGACGTAACATACCGCGCGTAAACACAGCCACACCACTAATCAGCAACACGGTTAAGGTGGCCATCCAAGCATCAAACTGATTCGCAGACACTCCTTGAATGGTCACTGGCGCCAAATTTAGACCAATAATCATCACGATAGCACCAGTGACGATAGGTGGCATCAGACGCTCAATCCAGCCTGTGCCCGTTTTCATCACCAGCAGCCCAATCAAAGCATAAATGATGCCGCAGGCCATAATACCGCCCAAGGCGACATTTAAGTTGTCATTGAAGCCGACACCTGCATACGCAGTCACAGCGATGACGGGGCCAATAAAGGCAAAGCTGGAGCCCAGATAGCTCGGCATGCGCCCACCCGTGATCATAAAGAACATCACAGTACAAATACCTGACATCAATATAGCGAGGTTAGGATCAAAACCCATTAACAGTGGCGCAAGCACCGTCGCACCAAACATCGCAAAAGTATGCTGCACACCCAGTAATATGCTTTTTGACGGTGGCAAATATTCATTGATACCGACCGGATCACGATCTAAATCGCCACCATAAGGTCGCCATGTCGGAAACCAACGACCATTTTCAAAATCTGGATTTTTTGGATAGTTCATGCCTGCTGAAGGAATACCAGCCGCTTCTAATGCATTATGAGCAGGTAATGCTTCAGCACTTTTGTCTGATTGAGAGGAATTATCGGTGGGAGATGTCATGCATGCTTGTCCTATGTGGGCGGAGCTAATAATAGGCTAAAATAACTGGATGAATAAAAACTGAGCTAAAGTCGAACGTCAATAGATAGAAGTAGCTGGCTAAAGATAACGATAAAAACCGAGACTCAACACCATACCTCTTATAATATGTCACCCAATTCATTCATTTATGTTGTAAGGTAGCAAACCAAAAGTATTATTTGGTATGATAGCTATGTTTTGCTAGATGTATAAGGTCGGATATGTTCTACTTGAACGACCGTCTGAATCATTTTTGCCTGACGTATTTCACAGCGACACCAACTTACAGGATGTTACATAAACGTTGGCTCCAAGCATCATAACGGAGTTTAATAATAAATAAAAGTTATTATTCACTCGTCACATGTACTTCCATGTTTACATACTTTCATAGACAATATCCCAAACTAAACACTTATCGGTGCTTGTTGGTTGGGGCGGTTTATTATATTTTTCATGCCAGTGCTGCAGCCAATCGATAACCTATGCTGATGCACTTAAAATTTTTGGTAGCTTATTATGATTAGTGTTTTTGATTTATTTAAAATTGGTATCGGACCCTCAAGCTCACATACCGTCGGGCCGATGGTAGCGGCGAACTTGTTTTTGGCGTCTTTGCTCAAGCAAGCAGAGCTGACCGCTATAGACAGTATTGAGATTGAGCTTTATGGTTCATTGGCTGCGACCGGTAAAGGGCATGCAACGGATACCGCCATTTTACTAGGGTTACTCGGACATACGCCCAGCACCATCGATACGCGCCTGACCAGCAACTACTTGGCACCCATATTTTCAGAAAAAAGTCTGAACATATCAGGTGCTCATACGATTGCTTTTGACACAGAGCGTGATATCTATTGGTACGACGATACCGTCCTACCTTATCATCCTAATGCTCTGACGCTTCGAGCGTTATTGGTAGATGGTACTCGTTATCAGCAGACCTACTACTCAGTTGGAGGTGGCTTTGTGATTAATGAAGAGAATGCCACCAACCCAGATGAAGACCATGCTAGCCCCACCATTGATAGTATTCCCTATCCTTTCAATAGCGCCGCCGAGTTATTAGAGCAATGTCGCCAGCATGGGCTGAGTATCAGTGATTTAGTCCTCACGAATGAATGTCATTACCGCGATCAAACAGAGGTTTTTGCCTACTTAGATAGCATTTGGGACGTGATGCAAGACTGCGTCAAACAGGGCTGTGAAAATGGCGGTATTTTGCCTGGCGGCTTAGATGTCAAACGCCGCGCACAAGATCTATATTCACAACTGTGTGCGGAGAAGAACCAACCCATTACAAAAACCGATAAATTAGCCGCGATGGATTGGGTTGATTTGTATGCGCTCGCCGTCAACGAAGAAAACGCCAATGGCGGTAAAGTGGTGACCGCTCCTACCAATGGTGCCGCTGGCATCATACCGGCAGTCCTACATTACTATCGTGATTTTTTACCAAGCTACAGCCAAAGCGGCGTCTATAAATTTTTGTTAAATGCCACTGCCATCGGTAGCCTTATCAAACAAAATGCTTCAATCTCTGGTGCTGAAGTTGGCTGTCAAGGTGAAGTTGGCTCTGCATGTGCAATGGCCGCGTCTGCATTGGCTGAGATTATGGGCGGAGATCCTGCCAAATGCTTGAATGCTGCTGAAATTGGTATCGAGCATAACTTAGGTCTCACTTGTGACCCTGTTGGCGGCTTGGTTCAAGTTCCTTGTATTGAACGCAATGCGATGGGCGCGGTAAAGGCGATCAACGCGGCACGTCTCGCCTGCCGTGGCAATGGTCAGCACTTTGTCTCTTTAGATAAGGTGATTGAAACGATGAAAGTAACTGGGGCTGATATGCTAGATAAGTATAAAGAAACCTCACGTGGGGGTCTTGCTGTTTATGCTGATAACCGCATACCCACTGCGAGTCATGGTGTCAGTGTAAAATATAGTCAATGCTAATATAATTATAATTAATATCAGTATAGACTGTCGTGATGTGATTCTCATAAACCCTCATGACAAAAAAAGACCTCTAATTCATTAGAGGTCTTTTTTATTCTGACTAGGGCGTGTCATCATTTACTCAGCAGTTTTTGAAACCACTTCGTTTAAAATCCAAACTGGTTTAACCATATTGGTGGTTTCATTCATCATCGCTTCTTGACGTACGTCCAAAACATAGCGGTAATTTGGCTCATAAGTAAAGCCTTGGATGTTACCGTTTAGAGTTGTATAGTTTTTCTGATAAGTTTGGCGATACTGTAAGCACTCTGATTCAACTTTGGTGCCATTCGCAGTCATAAGATCACAAACTGCTTTACGCGGTGCAATCTCTACTTCAAAGCTTGGAATGTTAATAACTTTAACATTCATAGTCTGACCTTCAACGACCATGGTACGCTCATTGTCCATACCCATAGTAGAACAACCTGACAGGGCAAAAGTAGTCATCAATGCGGCAAGTGCTAATTTTTTCATTATTCAATCCTCAGTTAAGTAATATTCATTATTGCCCGTTTGAACTCGTTTTAATCATTTATAGACGCTCAAAACGTAAGGCATTTGTGACCATACTGGCAAAGTCAATTTAGACAACCAAACAAAGCTGATAATTTCTCAGCAGTATCGTCTATTGTTTACTGAGACTAGTATATGTCGCCAAGCGACTTATCCTCTATGACTGGTTTGTAAAGTAACGTCAGCTTTTGCAACTCATGTTAGTCAAACGTATTAAAAAGCAGACCAATCCAATATATATTTGACATTGCAAAAAAATGGCCGAAGTAATCATTACTCCGACCATTTAATCGCTTTCGTTCAGATTGAGAGGACGCCATAATTAACGCCCATTTCGATAATCAACTACGATAATCGGCATTTATCTTGACGTAATCGTAAGACAAATCGCAGGTATAAACGGTATCGCTAGCGTCGCCACGTGCCAAATCAATATGAATGGTAATTTCAGGACGGCTCATGACCGTTTTGCCCGCCGCTTCCGTATAGCTAGGCGCAACACCACCATTTTGGCAAATCATGACTTCATCTAGATAGACATCGACTTGCTCGGTATCTAAATCTTCGATACCCGCATAACCTACTGCGGCGAGGATACGACCCCAATTGGCATCACTAGCGAAGAATGCGGTTTTGACTAGCGGTGAATGTGCAACCGCGTATGCCACATCGCAGCACTCTTGCGTCATCTTACCGCCAGTGACTTTGACAGTCATAAACTTGGTAGCACCTTCCCCATCACGCACGATTAATTGTGCCAGACGAACAAATACTTCGGTTAATGCCTCAAAAACAGGCTGATAATGCGGATGTTCTGTGCTGTCAATAATACCAGCGCTGGCTGTACCTGTGGCAATCAACACACAACAGTCGTTGGTCGACGTATCTCCATCGACGGTGATGCGGTTAAAAGACTGCTCATTAATGGCGCTTAACATCTCTTGTAATAAGTCAGCTGTAATGTTGGCATCTGTTGCCACATAGCCCAGCATAGTCGCCATATTTGGTCGTATCATACCTGAGCCTTTTGACATGCCCGTAATATGATAGCTGCTACCCGCCACGTCGATTTTTTGGCTGGCAAGCTTAGGAATCGTGTCTGTGGTGCGAATACCATTCGCCGCCGCCAGCCAATTATCAGCAGTTAAACTGGCAAGTGCCTCATCTAAACCAGCGATGACCGCCTCACTATTTAAGGGCTCGCCAATCACTCCCGTAGAAAACGGCAATACAGAACTGACAGCCACGCCAGCTTTACTAGCCAGCGCTGTACAGATATCAACAGCGCGCCGCTTGCCATCAGCGCCCGTCCCTGCATTGGCATTGCCAGTATTGGTGACCAAATAACGTGGGCTAGCTTTAGCAAAATGCTCACGTAATACTCGCACTGGCGCGGCACAAAAGGTGTTTTTAGTGGTGACGACCGCACTGGTTGCGTTCTCAGCAATCTCAATCACGACCAAATCATCACGATCTTTGTAGCGTACGCCCGCGGCAGTAGCACTTAACTTGATACCGTCAATTGGGTAAATAGTATTCGGTACTGCAATATTTCCAACAGCCATAGAGAAATCCTTATTTTTCAATTTTCATAGTTATAGACAGAATACTATTAGGGTTTGCTTAAGTTAAATGCCGACCAAATCGGTGCATGGTCAGAAGGTTTTTCCATGGCACGTAGCTCATAGCTGATACCAGCATCGACGCAGTCATCGACTAGGTCTGAGGTACACAAGATATGGTCGATACGTAGACCGCGCTTAGGCTCGTCGTTGAAACCACGACTGCGATAATCAAACCAGCTGTATAACTCTGTACTCTCTGGATAGTACAGACGGTACGTGTCAGTCAGCTCGCGTGACATCAAGGCTGCATACCATTCGCGCTCTTCTGGTAAAAATGAGGTTTTTCTATTCTTAAGCCAGCGCTTTGCATTGACGTCGCCAATCCCAATGTCGATATCTTCTGGGGCGATATTCATATCACCCATGATAATGAGCGAGCGCCCTTCCGCCTTTAAAGCATCAATATACGCCATCAAGTCTGCATAATAAGCACGCTTCATAGGGAATTTGGTCGGATGATCTTGGCTTTCTCCTTGTGGAAAATAACCATTGAGTACGTCAATTTCACGACCGTCAAACTCATATCGTGCGTGAATAAAACGCTTCTGCGCCTCGATATCTTCGCCAGGAAAACCTTTTTGCACAAATATTGGTGCAACCTTGGACAAGAGTGCCACGCCATAATGGGCTTTTTGCCCAAAATACTCTACGTGATAGCCGAGACTCTCTATGTTCTCTAGTGGAAACTGCTCATCATGTACCTTGGTTTCTTGTAGACCCATCACATCAGGATCGATTACCTCACGTACCGCCTCCAGCTGATGTTGACGAGCACGAATACCATTGATATTAAAACTGACAAAACGGGTCATAAATTATCCTATACTAATTGATGAAAATACGCTGCTAATATAAAGAGCTGGGATGTGACCATACATAAAATACTATCATAACAGAGGCAGACTGACCTAGCTGTTGCGCGCCCTGATATCTTACGCTAGAGTAGTTGTTATTCGTATGATTGCTATCAAATCTTGTGTATCGAATCATGGCTATCACGGAACACTTATTAAAATAATTATTGAGCATTGTTATGACAACCACTATTAGAAAAACTACCAACGCCTTACCAACGACAGCAAATGAAACTACGCCATTATTTGCCAAAGACTACAATGTCTATATTAACCATACTGACGCTGGCGGTATAGTCTACCATGCCAATCACTTGGTATTTTTTGAAAACTGCCGCCGTGACTGGTTTGGTCAACTGGGTTTAAATGGGTATTTCTTGCAGACCGATGACGGTCAAGTACAGCATTTTGTCGTGAGTCAAGCAGACTTGCAATACAAAAGAGCCATTCTTTTAGACGAAATCATCAATGTACGTATCGATAAAGTCGAATTAAAACCTGCCAGCATTATTTTTTACCAGAGCATTCATCGTCATGTCTCAGACATCTCTTCTACCGATAATGCGAATGACAATGCCAACGCTAAAAACAGTTTATTGAGTAGCACCAAAATCGTCATCGCTTGTGTGCAAAATCAAGTCAGGACAGAGCCTGTGTCTCATGATGAGTCGGATACTGCCGTGGCTAGCGCCTCGCCCATGCGACCGATTCGTGTCCCAAAAAAGCTACGTGATGCTTTACAAGAAGCGATCAACCAGTCTATAAATGCACAATGATTCTGACCTATGAGCCTTGATACTGACACGCCTATCGTTGAATTTGAACACCTCTGGGTACATAGCAAACGTATCACGCCAATCAACACTGGTGATCAACGGCGTACAGTTAAAACGAAAATCCATAACGTGTCTGCCATCTACGATAAATGGATGACCAAGTTTAAAAAAATCTCGACCCCCGATCAGAGGTTGCCGACGCATAAAAAGGTATTGATAAGTGACGTTAGCGGTACACTGTTAGCAGGGCAAATAACCGTTTTAACAGGCGCTTCTGGCAGTGGCAAGTCCTTACTGCTACGTGTGCTTGCAGGACTATTACCGATGAGCAGCGGTGAGATTTGTTTGCGCAGTCATGATGCATCAAATAGCGGCAGTTATAAAAGCATTCATGATACACCGCCGACCCAGTGGCGCACACGCATCGCCCTACTGGCTCAAAACCCACAGCTGCTAGAAGGCGGTGTGCTTGAAAACTTACAGATGCCCTATCACCTACAAGCGCATCAACATCTTGAATTTGATATCGACTGGCATATCGCTCAGTTGGTCTATTTAGAGCGCAGTGCTGACTTTTTACAGCAAGAGGCAAGTCATCTCTCTGGTGGCGAGCGCCAACTGGTCAATACCTTACGTCTTTTGCAACTAAATCCACAGGTATTGTTATTAGATGAGCCCACAGCGGCTTTAGACATCGATACCTCAACCCAGCTAGTGAATCTACTGGTTAACTGGTTGCGCGGCGATGCACAGCGCACCATATTATGGGTGACTCATGATACACAAGATATCATGCCATTAGCCGACAGGCATTGGCACATGCAGGCAGGCGTATTAACCAAAATGCGCTAATCTCATAATCGACTTTTAATCATGACCGCCTCTAATACTTATTTCCCCCACCTTAACGACATTAATAATGAGCAGCTATGAGCGGTACGGATGATATGCAAATATTCCTCACTTACGGTGATATTGCGCTTGCCAGCAGCTTAATTATTATCGTCCTTATCCTATCATGGCGACTACGCTTAACATTAACCAAAACACTATTAACGGCGGCTGTTCGTACTATAGTCCAGCTGAGCTTTATCGGTTTGATTCTGGCATGGATTTTTGCTCGTGAGCAATGGTATGAAGTCCTCCTCATACTGACTATCATGACCTTGATCGCAGGAGGCGCAGCCAAAAATCGTGTCAAACGCAGCTACAAAGGTTTATTCATCGATACCCTCATCGCTGTCAGCCTATCAGCCGTATTGGTCACCAGTATCGCCATCTTTGTGATATTAAGGGTGCAGCCGTGGTATACGCCGCAATTTATCATTCCTATATTAGGCTTAATACTAGGCAACTCTTTAACCGCCATCTCATTGACCAGCAATCAGTTGATTGAAGCTTTTCATGAGCAGCAAGGACGTATTGAAATGATGCTCAGCCTCTCTGCCAGGCCCTTTGAAGCCGTTCATGAGCAGATACGAGCGGCCATCATCAATGGTATGACCCCAACGCTGAACTCTATGCTGGTAGTTGGTATTGTCAGCTTGCCAGGGATGATGACAGGACAAATACTGGCGGGTGCAGATCCTACTCAAGCGGTACGCTATCAAATTGTCACGATGTTTTTAATCTGTGTTAGTAGCACTTTAGGATGCACTATTAGCGCGTTGCTTATTTATCGGCGTTTTTTTAATAAAAATGAGCAGTTCCTTTCACCGTAATACAAGCGGCTGACTTGAGAATTGATACAGTGGACTGTGACAAATGTTCATAGCCTCAATTTTAGTGACGCATGTTTATTGACGTATCTATTTTATTGAAAGTCGGCTATAGTTTTGAAATAGCACTTTGATAGATTATTAGCCTTGTCATAATTAGACTTGTTTCTCCTACACCACATATCAACTGTATCTCTTAGTGTATTTTATGTACTACTCAGTATCACATACTGGTATTGTTTTAAACCATATTCATGCTAATGTATTGTTTAGATATATCGTTCTTTTGATACTTTGGTTGTAAATAACAGATTAAAATATTCGGAATAAATACTGTTTTTGTTACTCAGCCATTTTTTCATCTTAGTTAATTATTTACCCTAAAAATAATTAAGTAGAACCATATAATAGCGAAAAATTTTACCAACCAGTTGATAAGTAAGGATGTTATCGCTCTTAGCGGACACCAGTCCACGTCAGTATTGATTTATTTTGTTGATGCGGATATGACTGCTTTCTCACTAAACTTTAACCTATATTAAATCGCAAGGACGCTGACTATGACGTTAAATAAACCTTGGCTTGCCCAATATCCGGCAGGCGTACCGAAGTCGATCGACCCAGATAAATATAACAGCATAGTAGAGCTATACGAAGAATGCTTTGATCGCTTCCGCATGCATCCAATGAGTATCTGTATGGGCGTTACCCATACGTATGATGACATTGATAAGGCGTCACTAGCCGTTGCAGGATGGCTACAAGCTCAAGACTTACCTCAAGGCACGGTGGTTGCGCTTATGATGCCAAACGTCCCGCAATATTTGCCGACGATGATTGGTATCTTGCGTGCCGGTTACGTCTGTACGCCTGTTAATCCTCTTTATACGGGTCGTGAGCTACGCCATCAATTGAATGACTCAGGCGCTAAGGTTATTTTTGTGGTTGATAACTTTGCCCAAGCGCTCGAGCAAGTCATCGACGAGACCAATATCAAGCGTATTGTCCTCTCAAAAATGGGCGATATGATGGGTTTGAAAGGTATCTTAGTGAATACCATCATTCGTCAGGTAAAACGTCTCGTACCCAAATACAAGCTTGATGATCCTAAGCATGAAGTAACCAAGTTTCCTGACGTCCTTAAAAAAGGTAAAAACCTGCCATTCCAAAAGCCGAAACTGTCTTTGGATAAAACTGCTTTTTTACAATATACCGGTGGTACAACGGGTCTGTCTAAGGGAACCATTTTAACTCAGCGTAATATCGTAGCCGCTGCCATGCAGTCTGAAGCGTGGTTCCGCCCTATTACCTCGGAAATTAACGAAGTCTATATCAATCTGGTTATGGCTTTACCGCTATATCATATTTTTGCCTCTATGCTTAGTATGTTAGGCATGCGCTCGGGCCACACTTTTATCTTGATACCTAACCCGCGAGATATACCAGGTTTTATCAAAACCTTGTCAAAACAGCCGTTCCATATATTCCCTGCCGTTAATACTTTATTTAAAGGATTGCTTGATAACCCAAACTTTAAAAATTTAGATTTTAGCACACTGCACCTCTCACAGGCAGGTGGTATGGCAGCCACTCCGCAAACAGCCGCACGCTGGTTGGAGGTCACGGGTTGTCCAATGATTGAAGGCTGGGGTATGACTGAAGGTGTGGCAGTAGGTACTAATAACTTAGTAACTGACCGCAATTTTAACGGCACTATCGGCTTACCACTTCCTAGTGTCGATGTCATTATGATCGATGATGATGGCAATCGTGTGGGTCTGAACCAAGCTGGCGAGATGTGTGTCAAAGGTCCTAACACAACGTCAGGTTATCTCAACAGAGACAGTAGTGGTGAATTTACTAGCGATGGTTATTTCCGTACTGGTGATATCGTCAGCATGGATGAAAAAGGCTATATCACCTTACTAGATCGTAAAAAGGATATGATTTTGGTCTCAGGCTTTAACGTATATCCGAATGAGATTGAGTCAGTGATGCTCGAGTTTGAAGGTATTATCGATTGTGCTGTCATTGGTATTCCTGATGAACATCAAGGCGAAGCGGTGAAAATTTATGTAATACCAGAGGATAACAATGTCACCAAAGAGGTTATCAAAGAGTTTGCACTAGATAATTTGACGGGCTATAAATGTCCACGTTATATCGAATTCGTCAGCGAACTACCAAAGAGTAACGTTGGTAAAGTATTGCGTCAAAAATTGCGTGAAAAGCATGATGCAGATCATCCTCAGTCATCAACAAGCTGAATAAATTTACATATAGCAGTCACATAAATTTAGACATAAAAAGCGCTTCACATAAATTGTGAAGCGCTTTTTTTGCTCAGCTATTCAAAATGAGGACACGCCCTAAGATTAGGGTCTGCTGAACCTCTTATTTTTTTCTAATGAGCAAACCATCCCAACAACCAAGATGTGATTTTGTTCAGAAAAAACATCAACAGATTGTAACAGTAACTTCAAAGCATGCTCCTTGAATGCTGCCGTTTAGAACGGCACAGGACACAAAGAAATAAGACTCAGTTATTTTTTCTGTGATGTAGAACAGCTTATCCCAACTTATCTACCACTCATCCTTTTGGATTTGCAACACATATGACTTCATTTATCAAATTTATATATGGACTGTGAAGTACGCTTATCATAATATCGAATTCAGTTGTAGTTGTGTTAGTGTGTTGCCAAAATATGTCAGTCAATGTTCTAAAGTTTTAATTGATAAGGTTGTTATTGAAAGTGACTTACAAGGGTTATTGAGGCATGACGATATTTTTTAAGTTACATTTTAATCATCAAATGTACTTATTTACCGTTTAATCTACAAGGCAGATCATTCTTTGTGATTGAACAAAACTGTATAAAGGCCACCGTATGTTAGCAGTCAGTTAATAGTTAGGATAGCACTCAGCACTGCATTGCTTACCATGCAATGATTTATGTTGTTGACAGGGATGTGACTACTTTCTTATAAGACCTTAACTTATATTAATATTTAAGGATGCTAAATATGACCGTGAATAAACCTTGGCTTGCTCAATATCCTGCAAGCGTACCCAAGACAATCGATCCTGACCAGTACGAAAACCTGATAGAACTCTATGAGGAATGCTTTGATCGCTTCCGTCTGCATCCAATGTCTATTTGTATGGGTGTGACACACACTTATGGAGACGTTGATAAAGCCTCACTAGCGGTTGCTGCATGGTTGCAAGCCCAAGGTATTCCCAAAGGCAGCGTGGTCGCCCTCATGATGCCAAACGTGCCGCAGTACTTGCCAACGATGATTGGTATTTTGCGCGCAGGTTATATTTGCACACCTATCAATCCGCTCTACACTGGTCGTGAGCTGCGTCATCAACTGAATGATTCGGGCGCTCAGATTATATTTGTGGTCGATAACTTTGCCCAAGCACTTGAGCAAGTCATCGATGAGACAGCCATCAAACGTATTGTCCTCTCAAAAATGGGCGATATGATGGGTCTCAAAGGTATCTTGGTCAATACGGTTATTCGTCAAGTAAAACGCCTTGTACCAAAGTACAAGCTTGACGACCCTAAGCACGAGGTAACCAAATTCCCTGACGTTCTCAAAAAAGGCAGAAACTTACCGTTTCAAGCACAAAAGACCTCTTTAGAGCAAGAGGCTATTTTACAGTACACTGGTGGTACCACAGGACTGTCTAAAGGCGCTGTGCTGTCGCAGCGTAACGTAGTAGCAGCAGCGCTACAGTCAGAGGCGTGGTATCGCCCTGTGACCTCAGAAATCAATGAAGTTTATATCAATATGGTTATGGCCCTGCCGCTCTATCATATTTTTGCTTTTATGCTTAGCCTATTGGGTATGCGTTCAGGATATACCTTTATTTTAGTACCAAATCCGCGTGATATGCCAGGCTTTGTCAAAACACTGTCAAAACAACCCTTCCATATTTTTCCTGCGGTTAATACGCTATTCAAAGGCCTGCTCGATCAACCCAACTTCAAAGATCTCAATTTTAGCTCGTTGCGTATTTCGCAAGCTGGTGGTATGGCTGCTACCGAGCAAACGGCTAAACGCTGGTTAGAAGTGACTGGCTGTCCAATGGTTGAAGGTTGGGGCATGACCGAAGGTGTGGCTGCAGGTACTGCCAACGTCATCACTGACCGTAAGTTCAACGGTACGATCGGTATACCAGTCCCTAGCGTCGACATCATCGTTGTGGACGACAATGGTGAACGTTTGGGACTACATCAAGCGGGTGAGATGTGCATCAAAGGACCAAATGTCACGTCAGGTTACTTTAATAAAGACAACAGCGATGACTTTACTAGCGATGGTTATTTCCGTACTGGCGATATCATTAGCATGGATGAAAAAGGCTACATTACCTTATTAGATCGCAAAAAAGACATGATTTTGGTTTCAGGCTTTAACGTCTTTCCGAATGAGATTGAATCTGTCATGCTCGATTTTAATGGCATTATTGATTGTGCAGTGATTGGTATTCCTGATGAAAATCAAGGGGAAGCGGTTAAAATTTATATCGTTCCGGTAGACAATAATGTTAGCAAAAGCGATATCAAAGAGTTTGCGCTAGATAATTTGACTGGTTATAAATGTCCGCGTCATATTGAGTTTGTGAGTGAACTGCCTAAGAGTAATGTGGGTAAAGTACTGCGTCAAAAGCTACGTGAGCAGCATATGCTAGACAATCCACAAACCTTCTCATAATGAAGATAAAGCCTTACCATAAGGTTTATTATTGATGTATCGCTAAATGGATGCATCAATAATAAATTCGGATAATAAAAAGCCCTTTACAGATGATGTAGAGGGCTTTTTATTATCTGAATTTATGTCAATCTAAACACCATTAACTCAGTTTATTGAGTACTTGTAATGGTAAATGTTTCATTGCATGACTGACCATAGACCAAGGCAAACTAGGCACGCAAGCTTCTTGAACACCCGCTTCGATTGCAGCAACCATTGCTTTCGTACCTGTATCCACGTCTACTTCAAACGGTAACGGCTTGGCATTTTCGTTGATTTCAGTACGAATATAGCCGGGATAAATAGTAGAAACGTTAATCGGTAATTTGGTCAACAGCATATCAGCTCGAATGCCTTCTGCCAAATGAGCCAGCCCCGCTTTAGTCGCACCGTAGGTGGTCAGATGCCTAGGTAGACCACGCATCGCTGACATACTCGATATCACCACCAAATGACCACTATTCTGTGCTCGAAAAATACCCATGGCGGCTTCACACTGTGCCAGCGCTGAAATAAAGTTAATCTCAGCAGTGCGGCGATTGGTCTCAAAACGCCCTTTACCGATACGGCGACTCTCACCGACACCAGCATTGACCACAACACGATCGATACCACCGAAGTCAGCGGCAAAAGCATCGAAAACCTCAAAAACTGCATCGTAATCACTGACGTCTAATACTCGATATTCAACGCGAATATTGGGATAAGCTGCCAACAATTCTGACTTCAAGCTCTCTAAGCGCTCAGTACGACGGGCACAGATAGCAAGGTTGTAGCCAAGCTTGGCAAACAGTCGAGCCATGCCCTCGCCTAAGCCTGAACTAGCACCGGTGATTAAAATGGTTTTATCACGTCCTACTTGCTGCTTATTTAAGCCTTTAAGATAGCGTGACGGTTGAATCGCACTCAATACCTGCTGCTGACTTTGCTTAGTACCTTTTGTGACTAAGCTCATTAATTGGTTTTTCATAAACAATCCTTTGTATATCAATAACGAAATAGCTTTAACACGCCCTAACCACTAAATCGCGGTCATGTATTCAGCGCCTTGTATGTCGCCAAAATAACAGTTTTCTCGTCTATCGCCAAGTGACAAAGCGTTTTCCGTCAGCAAACAAGTGACTATATTCATTAAGAGACATTAGGCGTGTACTCTGATCTTTTAGCGTAATAGACGTCACCCCTGTATTGACCAAGCTTTTATTGAGCTGATAAGCAGTCTGGCTACCTTGCTGCAATAGCTGCGCGGTAATAGCAGCGATCACGCCACCTGAGGTAAAGACCAGTACCGTACTATGGTGATCTAAGCTTAAGCTCGCCACTTGCATACGTATTTGCTCAACTGCTTGTTGGGCGCGGCTGTTGAACTGTGACCAACTCTCAAGATAGTCATGATCATCATCACCCGCATGCCAGCGCTGCATCGCTCGATCGAACAGTTCAGCTAGACGCGTCGCTGGAACATCTGCCTTTGCAATTTCAATCGCAATGGCTGCCTTACTAGCAAAAGCAGGATTAGATTTGATCAATACATCTTTGTGATTAAACTCATCAAACTGCGGAATGATGTAGCTGTCAGGCTCATTTATATCGAGTGCGGCTAAAATGGGTGCCTCGTTGCTGTTATCCATAGAGGACTGGTAGCTCTCCCAAAAATGTCGCGCTGAGTCTTGCTGCCGTACTAAGCTACCACTAAAAATAGCGTCGATTCTGCGCTGAGTCGTCGCATAATGCTGACCGAGCATTTGCGCTTGAATACTGCCTAGCTCTGAGAGCTGATCATAATTTTCTTGTCCAAATGACGCTTGACCATGACGTGCCAAAAGTATGGTTGTCATAAATAATCCCTTTTGATTGTATTCACTAAATGGCTGTCTTTAAGAAAATTAATTGTCAGAGGCATCCGTACTTTTAGCAAAATAGCCTTTTGGTAAAATACCTTTGACTACTTTTTGTACTGGGCTTGGTAGCTGTTCAATCGTTTGTGCGTCGATACCCATGTCTTTTAGATGCGGCTGTACATGAGTATTGAACAGCATCTCACCTTCATACTGCGCTATCAGCTTTAGACATTTAGCGTGTAATACATGGACGATAAGCCAAAAATTCTTAAAGGCTGGATTGGTCGTTTGTTTATTATAGTAGCGATAGTAAATTTGCTGGACAATGCCCGCCAGACGGAATAGACCAAACACTTCATAAAAGGTCCAGTTGGCTATCTCTAAGCCCGTTTTTTCAAGATAATAGTCGACCACTTCATCACGGGTCATCATGCCTTTCAAATGTGTTGGCTGACGGCGTGACTGCTGCATGACGATGTTGTCATCTGCTTCAATCCAGTAAGCCAAAGCGCTGCCCAAATCCATCAAAGGGTCGCCAAGGGTTGCCATTTCCCAATCGAGTACGCCAATCACTTTGGTTGGGTCATCAGCTGCCAAGATCACATTATCAAAGCGCCAATCGTTGTGAATAACGCAAGTTTTGCTATCAGCAGGCGTGTGCTTGCCAAGCCATTGTCGTACCAGTGCAAAGCTTGGTACGTTAGGCGTTTTTGCTTTGACATAACGTTTATCCCAGCCCGTGACTTGGCGCTCACAATAACCTTCACCACGACCTAGCGTAACCAAATCAGGATGTTCGGTATAATCCACTTGGTGTAATTCAACCAAAGCGTCAATCACATTGGTACATAATGTACGGGTCTGCGCTTCGTCTAAATCAATGCCTTTTGGCAAATTAGCACGAGGAATGATGCCTTCCATGCGCTCCATGACGTAAAAATCGGCACCAATGACAGTTTCATCGGTACATAAGGCAATCATTTTGGGTACATAGGGATAAGCATCTTTTAATGCTTTTTGTACGGTATATTCGCGTACCATATCGTGCGCTGACTTGGCTTTGGTGCCTTTTGGTGGACGACGCAAGATTAAATCTTGGCTCTCGCCTTCACCCTCATATTGCAGACGATACGTCCAGTTTGACGCGCCGCCTGAAAACTGCGTGACCGTTGGCTCGCCTTTTATATCGACACCTTGCTCACGTAGCCAGTTGCTGACTGCTTGGGCGTCGAGCTCTTCACCCTCGCGGACATCACCGCCTTTATCAAGTACTTTATTATTAGTTGCGCTGTTTGTCATGCCAGTATTGTTGGCATGGTTATCAGTTGCCATGAGACATTCCTTATCATGTGGTCATTTATTTTTATAATATATATGAGTGATGAAATATGAGTGATGAAAAATTCACTATCAAATATTGATAGTGAACTTTTCATTGGGTTTTACGTCAGGCCTATTATTAAACGAATGGCCATTGAAGCCTATGACTACGCTGTTTAGCAAGCACAATTATGCTTTGGCAGGTTTAGACGGACGGCTAAAACCTTGACGCTTGAGCTCTAACTTAGCAATCATGGTTTTATGCACTTCATCAGGGCCATCCGCTAAACGTAATACACGTGCTTGCGCATAAAAGCTTGGCAGCATCGTATCTTGGCAAACGCCCATTCCACCATGAATTTGAATCGCCATATCAACCACTTCTTGCAACACCGTCGGCGCAACCACTTTAATAGCAGAAATTTCAGTCAATGCGGCTTTTGTACCTTGCGCGTCCATTTTTTGCGCGGCATACAAAGTCAGCAGACGTGCTTGGTCAATCTTGATACGCGCTTCAGCGATACGCTCAAAATTGCCACCCAACTGTAATAATGGTTTGCCAAAGGCCGTACGCGACATACCACGCTTAACTGCCAGCTCTAAAGATTTTTCAGCAGCGCCAATACAACGCATGCAATGATGAATACGACCTGGCCCTAAACGACCCTGCGCAATCTCAAAGCCCATACCCGGTCCACCGATAAAGTGACTGACCGGCACGCGTACATCATTAAAGCTGACTTCGCCATGACCATGCGGTGCATCATAATCACCAAATACTTTGAGCATACGCTCGATGTTGACACCCGCTGTTTTCGCTGGCACCAATACCATAGAATGCTGCTGATGACGACCTTTGCTCTCATCAGGGGTGTAAGCCATCACAATCAGCACATCGACCGCAGGATCGCCAAGACCAGATGACCACCATTTGCTGCCATTGATGATAATCTCATCACCGTCAACTACGGCTGTGGCTTGCATATTGGTCGCATCGCTTGAAGCAACATCAGGTTCTGTCATACAAAAAACCGAACGAGTTTTACCCTCTAAAATCGGCATCATCCATTTGTCTTGCTGCTCTTGCGAGCCATAACGCCACAACAATTCCATATTGCCGCTATCAGGAGCATTACAGTTAAAGACATAAGGCGCAAGTAAACTGCGACCGGTCAACTCTGCAATGGGTGCGTAATCGGTCACTGAAAGCCCAGCACCTAAAGTATCATCAGGTAAGAATAGATTCCACAAACCCGCTTCGCGTGCTTGTTTACGTAGGCTTTCATACTTTTCTGGCCACTGCCAGTTTTTCCAATTGCCATCCGGATTTTGCGTATGGCATTCTTGCCAAAACTGCGCTTCGATCGGCTCGATTTGGGTTTCAATAAATGCTTTGACTTTGGCATGCATGGCTTGACCATGTTCTGTTGCCGTAAACATCAATGTATTGTCAGACATAGGTGACATCCTTTTCTTTGTTGATTATTTTCATCAAGCTTCGATTAAAAAGTTGATGGAATCTTTATAGTGTACGTACGTATACTGTCTTCTGTATGCATCATTTATAACACAGCAATTATTATTAAACAGCAAAAAGGCGCGACCAGCTAGGACACGCCTTTTACAAAACACAAACAATGCATCGATAAGAACTGAAACCTTAAAATACTATATATCCATTAATACAATGATATCTAACGCTATTTTAAAATATTTAAACGACTATTAAAATCAAAACGCGCTAACGCATCCGGCAGCTTATTAATTGCTAAGCTTACAGTCGCTTCTGCCGCTTGAGCCAATCCTAATTTTTCAGCGAGGGTTGGTTTTTGGCGTGAATGCAGTGCGTATACTTCATTGTCTTCCATACGCTCTAAAATATAGCTGTCTGAGGTTTGCAAGCTATCGATCAAGTTAAGTTTTAATGCATCTTCGCCATACCAATGCTCTCCAGTGGCCACTTTTGCGACATCCAGTGTTGGACGATAGTTATTCACAAAGTGTTTGAATAGCTCGTGCGTCTGCTCTAGTTCTTCTTGATATTTGGCACGATCTTCAGCATCGTTTTCGCCAAAGACAGTGACTGTGCGCTTATAATCACCAGCAGTAAACATCTCATAATCGACGTCATGGTTTTTTAGCCATTTATGGAAGTTTGGCAATTGTGATACCACACCGATTGAGCCAATAATGGCAAATGGTGCCGCCACTACCTTATCCGCGACGCACGCCATCATATAGCCACCGCTCGCTGCGACTTTATCGACACAGACGGTTAATTTCAGCCCAGCATCTTTCAGACGTACCAATTGCGCTGCCGCTAACCCATAACCATGCACCAAACCACCACCGGATTCAAGACGCACCACTACCTCATCGCCTTTGTTAGCCGCACTGATTAACGTACTGATTTCTTCGCGCAGATGCTTAACTGCGCTTGCTTTGATATCACCATCAAAGTCGAGAACGAAAACTTGTGACTTATCATCGGCATTTTTTTTCTTATTTTTGGTTTTTGCTTTTAATGCCTGTTTGGCTGTTTTAGCCATCGTTTTTCTGAACTGTTTAAGCGCCGCTTTACCTTGCGTGGCTTCCATCAAGTCTTCACGGCGTTGTTCTTGGTTTTTATTCAAATGAATAACCCGTAATTCAACAGGGTTTTTGGCAGGATGAAAAAGCATGAGCAGTATTCCTTACATTATTAAGATAACTTTATTGAGATAAATTTAATAGGATCAATAGGATTTTATAAGTGAGCTTGATATGTGCACAGTGGCTCATGTTTTCAAGCAAAATGACAATATTTAACCCAATGCAGATGTTACGGGATAAATACCCTCTATACCGAAGCATTCCTGCGTTTTGATTAGACTCAGCTGGTTGTATAACAAGGGCAGATTAGGCATAATATGCGTTTATATCATATTTTCTGCAGCCAACGTGATGACCATTTGTCTTAATCGCGTTGTTTGTGCTTTTTTTTGCGCATCGCTTGAATCGTGCAACAATGGCTGCATATTGTATTTCGAATTGGGCTGACAACTGGATAATTATATTATGACGCATAGCGAATACCGAGACGAATATTGCGGAGCCGTAACCGAAAGCTTACTTGAGCAAACCATTAATATCGTAGGCTGGGTACATCGTCGTCGCGATCACGGTGGCGTAATTTTCTTAGACATGCGTGACCGCGCGGGCATCTTGCAGGTCGTCATTGACCCTGATACCCCAGAAGCTTTTGCGATTGCTGATGCCGTACGTCCTGAATATGTGCTAAAAATTACTGGCCGTGTACGTCGCCGTTACGAAGGTACTGAAAACAATAGCATGACCAGTGGTCAAATTGAGCTATTGGCTAAAGAAATTGAAGTGTTGGCGAAATCTGAAACACCACCATTCCCATTGAATGATGAAAAAACCACAGTTTCAGAAGACTTGCGTCTAAAATATCGTTATCTTGATATGCGCCGTCCGCAAATGCAAGAGCGTATGGTTTTCCGCGCCAAAGCGACCTCAGCGATTCGTCGTTATTTAGACGATCATGGTTTCTTGGATGTTGAAACCCCTATTCTGACACGTGCGACGCCAGAAGGTGCGCGTGATTATCTTGTGCCTTCACGTACCCGCCCAGGTAACTTCTTTGCATTACCACAGTCGCCACAGCTGTTTAAGCAATTGTTAATGGTGTCAGGTTTTGACCGTTATTATCAAATCGCTAAATGCTTCCGCGATGAAGATTTACGTGCCGATCGTCAGCCTGAATTTACTCAGGTGGATATTGAGACTTCTTTCTTAAATGAAGAAGAAATCATGAACATCAACGAAGGTCTGATCAAGCATTTGTTCAAGACTATGATGGACGTTCAGTTTGAGCAGTTCCCTCGTATGACTTACGCAGAAGCAATGCGTGACTATGCTTCAGACAAGCCTGACTTACGTATTCCACTAAAACTGGTCGACGTTGCAGATTTGATGAAAGACGTTGACTTTAAAGTGTTCGCAGGTCCTGCTAACGATCCTAAAGGTCGTGTTGCTGCTCTACGTATCCCTGGTGGTGCTTCGATTAGCCGTAAGCAAATCGATGCCTATACCAAGTTTGTCGGTATCTATGGCGCACGTGGTTTGGCTTATATCAAAGTCAATGACGCTAGCAGCGTCAACAATGGCGTTGACCAAGAATCTGGTCTACAATCTCCTATCATCAAAAACATGACCGATGATGTATTGGTAAGCTTGATTGAGCGTACTGGTGCAGAAGACGGCGATATTATCTTTTTTGGTGCGGATAAAGCCAGTGTGGTGAATGATGCCATCGGCGCTCTACGTCAAAAAATTGGTCTAGACCTTGAGATGACGACTTGTGAATGGGCACCACTTTGGGTCACTGATTTCCCAATGTTTGAAGAGACTGACGATGGTCGTTGGACGTCAATGCATCATCCGTTCACCAAGCCTAAAGGCTCAGTTGAAGAGCTGAAAAACAACCCAGAATCGGCCCTATCTATCGCATATGATATGGTATTAAACGGTACTGAAGTTGGTGGTGGTAGCTTACGTATCAATACCTTTGATATGCAGCAAGCCGTACTTGAAGCTTTAGGTATCGGCGAGCAAGAAGCTGAAGACAAGTTTGGTTTCTTACTTGATGCATTGAAATTTGGTGCGCCACCGCATGGCGGTTTAGCCTTCGGTTTGGATCGTTTAATTATGCTTATGGTAGGCGCTGAGTCTATTCGTGACGTGATTGCCTTCCCAAAAACTAAAACTGCTGAGTGCCCATTAACCCAAGCCCCTGCTGAAGTTGATAGCAAGCAGTTACGTGATCTTGGTATTCGTGTGCGCGAAAAAGCTCAGGCTGATGCCAAATAACCTGCTTAATAATTGGTCTCATGATGCTCAGATCTGTTTTACATTGTTTGTTACATGATTCATCACCATGCGAATGGTCATGAATCCGTATCATATTTTCAAATTCGTGCCATTATCTGTGTTGCAGATACTGGCACGTTTTGTTGCGTGGGTGATTATAAAAATACCCAGTCTGAGTATCATGCGTACCGTCAATATTAATATAGCACTGACCCGCCACGAGTTACCAGACAATGAAAAACGATCCTTAGTCAAAGATATTATTTACCACCAATGTATGACCAGTATTGAGTCTATCAAAAGCTGGGCAATGCCACCTGAGTGGAGTATCGCTCAAATACAAGATGTGCATAACAAAGACATTCTTTTAGAAGGACTGGCTAGCCCGAATGGTATGCTCGCCATCGTACCGCATTTGGGTACGTGGGAGATGATGAATGCTTGGCTCAATCAATTTGGCTCACCAACCATCATGTACAAGCCTGTTAAGGGTAATATAACTGATGACTTTATACTGCAAGGTCGATCACGCCTCAATGCAACACTAGTGCCCACTGATGGTAGCGGTGTCAAAGCCATATTCAAAACCCTCAAACAAGGGGGCTTTAGCATTGTATTGCCCGATCATGTTCCTGACCCTTCAGGCGGTGTTGTCGTACCGTTCTTTGGTGTTAAAACGTTAACCAGTACTCTCGCCTCCAAACTCGCTAGCAAGACCAAATGTGCGTTGGTCGGCTTATCTTGTATCCGCCGTGACGATGGTCGTGGTTTTGATATTTATTGTTATAAACTCGATAGTCCGGCCTTATATGACCGTAATTCCGAAACAGCAGCTCATGCGCTCAATCAGTCTATGGAGCACATGATTAAAGACAACTGTAGCCACTATATGTGGGGCTATCGACGTTTTAAACGCATCCCAATTTTAGGCAATCCCTACCGTGCTAATGAAACAGTATTGGCAGATTTCATTCGTGCCAATCAAGATCATTTATCTTTGTCTGCTGCCTCGTTAGCGACCAAATCATTACCTCCTGATAGTGACGCTAATCACAAAAACGTACTAAACGAGAATCAGCAGTAATAACCATACAAATTTTTGAACGTTTAAACATATCGTCAATGATAGCTGTGCTAACATTGACTCATACTTTTATGCCTTTTGCTTTTGAGAGTAACATTTTTTCATTCACATCAATACGAGTGCACTATGGTAACTGACGTAGCCGAAAATTTATCGACAAATCGCCCGCAAAAAGACACCACGCGTGCTGGACAGCGGTATATTATTTGTATGAAATGGGGCGATAAGTACGGCCCTGAATACGTCAATCGTCTGTATAACATGGTCAATCGCCATTTAACATTAGATTTTCAGATGATCTGCCTAACCGATGATAGTACAGGTATCGACACTGCTATTGCCTGTTACCCTATACCTGAAATGGATTTACCAGATGGTCCTGAACGTGGCTGGAAAAAACTGACGACCTTTAAGCCAAATTTATATGATCTAAAAGGGGTCGCGCTATTTTTAGATATCGATATCGTTATCGTTGATAATATTGATAGTTTTTTTACTTACAAAGCTAAATATAATGATAGCGTCGTCATTATCCGTGACTGGAAAAAACCATGGAGGATGATTGGTAACAGCTCGGTCTATCGCTTTAATATTGGTATGAATACCTATCCCGACTTACTGGCAAACTTTGAACGTAACTTTGAGACCATTCGTACCCAAGTTCGTCACGAGCAAGCCTATCTATCCAACTATTTACATGAATATCACCACTTAGAGTATTGGGATAAGACATGGTGCGTCAGCTTCAAATACCAATGTATCGCGCCCATTCCCTTTAACCTAGTGCGTAAACCTACTTTGCCTGATGATGCAAAAATCGTTATTTTTCATGGTGAGATCAATCCACCAGACGCTATTGCTGGCGGCGGCGGTAAATGGTATCGACATGTAAAACCAAGCCCATGGTTAAAGAATCACTGGCAATGATCGTTTAAATAATAACGATATTTGAATGGTTCAAAGACAGTCCAAATCATTTAAAGGCAATGCATCACGACGATATTTGAAATCAACTACTGGGAAGAAGTCAACTACTAGGAAATAGTATGGCGCTATACTTGAGGTTACCTGCTACGGCTGGGTTTAATATTGATAATGAGCTCATCGTTATCGATGCTTTTAATGCCAATGAGCCAGAGCAAAGCCTGCACAAGAAAAACGTTAATATTATCGCCTCAGGCCCCTCCATACAACAACTACCATTATCAGAACTGTTAGACACGCCTACTATCTTTGTCAATGGTAGTATCAGTCTAACTGAGAAACATTGCTTCACCGATATCGTCGGCTATGTCATTAGCGATGCACGCTTCATTCATCACCAACCTGAGATTTTACAGCAGTATTATACTGGTCAACCTCTGTATGCAACGCTAGCTGTGTTTGAAGCGATGGCAACGGCCCTCCCCAATATCATGCGGACTTACCATCATGTCATGCGTGTGTTGTATCCAGTAGACAGACCATGGGGCGTCAAATCAAATAAGCTATCATTTAGTAAGCTGATTTTTAAGAAAAAACGTCTGAATAAGAAAATGCCGTTATCATACTTTACAAACCATCCAGATTTTATTATTGATGACAGCTATAGAGCAGTTAATATCGGCGTATCTCTAAATATTACGCATGGCTTTGTAGAGGCAGGAACTGTCGCTTATGTGGCCACGCAGTTGGCTTTCTCACGTCATGCGGCTACTATCCACTTATACGGCATCGATTTGCTCAACAGTGAGCAGCCACGCTTCTATGAAAACAAGAACAACAGCGCCCCAAGTATGCTTAGTAAGGTCATGAGCGAGCGTATTGTACCTTCGTTTAACTTGCTAAGTAGAACTTATAAGTCGCATGGTGTCTCTGTCATTAATCACTCTCCTGTCTCCAAAACACTATTCGATGATCTCTAATACTCATTGCCTGATGAATTCAACACTGAACCAAACGCTAAGTATTGCTGGGCGATGTGCTTCGGCAGTAGTTGCTGATTTAGCGGTACTATATAGTGTGTTGGATCGTCTATTGCCTGATCGATGAGTATAGCCAACCCATCGATGTCACCTACTGGTACTAAGCTCTTAGCGGGTAACAGCTCCCTTGGACCAAACGGGCAATCAGTACTTATTACAGGTACGTCTAACGCTTGCGCCTCAACGATGGTATACCCAAAACCCTCAAACTTAGAGCTCATTATCAGCAAAGCCGCTGAGTCAATCAATGGGTAAGGACTGGCTTGAAAACCAAGAAACTTCACACAATCGTCAATGCCAAGCGCCGTAGCTAACTCCTTAATCTCACTCTCTAGCCTTCCCTTACCCACCAACACCAAAGGATAGCGTCGTGCTGTTTTGGCATAGGCATGCAGTAAGTCATGATGACCTTTCATGCTATCGAATGAAGCAACGTGAATCATATAGCCTTTATAGGTTATACCGAATTGGCTGAGAGTTAACGACTGCTTAGCGGCTTTTTGTATATCATCGACAGCGCAGGGATTATAAATAGTCGTGGTTTTGGTAATCGGCCCAATCAGAGATATCAAATCTTGCCGCGCCCCTTCACTCACACAGCTACAAGGATGGGCGCCATAGACCCTTTTTAAATGATGAATCGTTTGGGCTGGTGTCTCTGATAGCTGACGTTGAAATTGCTTGGATAATGCCGTGTGCAGTACATTCACGATATTTGGTAATTGACTATAGGCCATAATCCAGTTTATTTTATAGATATTAGACAGTATTAGATCTGGCACGCCTATTTGACTGAGTACATAATTATCGATACGCCTAGCGACTGCTTCATAGGCCTGTGCTTGGTTAGATTTTGGCTCGATATTTTGCTCAGAAAACACCTCGTCATATGGCACTACATGATATTGAACACGTGAATCTAATGGCATATCTTGAGTATATTCGAGACAAAGCACATGAACATTATAATTTAAATCAGCATAAGCACGTGCCAGAGTCGTGACCATGCGCTCAGCGCCGCGACCTTCCAGCGCCTTTAGTATTAATAGAATAGTAGGTGGCATCAGTGTCTCAGCTCACAGTTTTGTTGAAGTATAAGTAGGAAGGGTCAGCCAAATGAGTGTATCAATAGTCATAATTATTGCAGCGTTCTGACTTTATATGCTAGTCTCACCTACCTTTAGACCTTTGCTTTTATTGCTTGAAGGATAGTCATGGCTTGCCTGACTTCCCATAGCATAACAAACCATAGCATAGCAAAATAATCATCAATTTTTATTGTATAAACCCACTAAACCTTGTCAATACTCATATCAACAAATATCATCGCTGGATTGATGTAGCTAATACAAACATCAGCGTGTTGATAGAACATGTTTACAAAAAACAGGATCAGTCATGAAGCAACCTGACGAGAAAACATTAGATGTTGTCATCGCCTGGGTGGATGGTGCAGATCCCATGCTCAAACAAAAAAGAGAAGGTTATAAATCAGGCAAAGCAGTCGCTTCAGATGCGATCACGGCCACGCGTTTCGCTAGTGACGACGAGATATACTATAATATAGCGTCTATCATTAAATACGTGCCTTTTTGTCGTCATATATATATTGTCACCGACCAACAACGACCAGCATTCATCGATGATTTTGCCAAGCAAAATATTTGTTCAGCAGATAAAATACGTATTGTGGATCATAAAGAGATGTTCGTTGGTTACGAGCAGTTTTTACCCACTTTCAATACCCGATCGATTGAGACGATGATATGGAATATTAAGGGACTGTCTGACTATTTCATCTATATGAATGACGATTTCTTTTTTAATCAGCCCGTGAGGATCAATGACTTTTTGGACGGTGAAAAAATTATCATTCATGGACAGTGGCGTAAAAGTGCTGCATTAAATGCCAAGCTTAATTTTCGAAAATCTCGCTTCAAACTGTTTGGAACACCGATACAACCGAGGCACACGATAGCGCAAATGTTAAGTGCTAAAATACTTGATATGGATAAATTTTTTGAAATTCATCACTATCCTCATATTGTCGATAAAAATATTTTAAAAGCTCATTTGTTGGATAATTCTCAATTATTGACAGAGCAAATAAAGTACAAATTCAGAAATGTTGCGCAAGTAAACCCCATAACACTGATGAATCATTTAAAAATCCAAAAAGGCCAAGCCGAGTTGAAACCCGATACGTCTATCAATTATCTAAAAAATGAAAAGGGTGTCGAGGACTTTATAACCGATTTGCACAAAGAATCTATTAAATATGGGTGCATACAAAGTCTAGATTTACTTGAAGCGAACTCCTATCAAAAAATTACCACTGCTATGGTGCAAAAATTCTCAGCCTATTTACCATCGTCAATATTGTTAAATGGCAATAAATAGCAATAAACTTAAAATAATAAACAAAAGACAACTTTGGATATATTATGAAAATAGCAGTAGTAGGCACAGGCTATGTGGGACTATCAAATGCCATGTTATTGGCACAGCACAATGAAGTGGTCGCTGTCGATGTCATCGCTGAAAAGATTGACCTGCTAAATGCAAAGCAGTCGCCGATCGAAGACAAAGATATCGAAGACTTCTTATCACACAAGGATCTTAATTTTTCTGCGACGCTCAATGCCGAGCAAGCTTATCAAAACGCAGATTTTATCATTGTCGCCACGCCAACGGATTATGATGCAAAGACCAATTACTTTAATACCTCTACGGTAGAATCTGTGATTGAACAAGTGCTATTGGTCAATCAACAGGCAACCATCATCATAAAATCTACTGTGCCCGTTGGCTATACCGCTAGCATCAGAGAGCGATATGAAACGGATCGTATTATTTTCTCACCTGAGTTTTTACGAGAGGGCCAAGCCCTACACGACAACCTTTACCCCTCTCGAATCATTGTGGGCGCACAGTCTGAACAAGCACAGCAGTTTGCTGAGTTATTGCTTGAAGGCGCTATCAAAAAAGACGTGCCGCTACTGTTTGTGAAGTCGACTGAAGCTGAAGCGATCAAACTGTTTTCTAACACTTATCTAGCGATGCGCGTGGCTTATTTTAATGAGCTAGATACCTATGCTCAGACATTCGGGCTCGAAACCAAACAAATCATAGAAGGTATTGGCTTAGATCCGCGTATTGGCGACCATTATAATAACCCGTCATTTGGGTATGGTGGCTACTGTCTACCCAAAGATACCAAGCAGCTATTGGCAAATTATGATGAAGTACCTAGTAACTTGATCAGGGCCATTGTCGACTCTAATAGAACTCGTAAAGACTTTATTGCAGATAAAATTATCGAAAGACAACCAAAAATCGTTGGTATACACCGACTGGTCATGAAGAGTGGATCAGACAATTTTAGAGCATCTGCGATACAAGGCATTATGAAGCGTATTAAGGCAAAAGGTATCGAAGTCGTGGTTTATGAACCTGTACTAAAAGAGGATAATTTTTTCAATTCGCGAGTGATTACAGACTTAGATGCGTTTAAAGCAATGAGTGATGTCATTGTGGCAAATCGCTTGTCTGCTGATATAGCAGATGTGGCGGATAAGGTATTTACTCGAGATTTGTTTGGGAGCGATTGATGAAAGTACTAGTAACTGGCGCAGCGGGCTTTATTGGCTTTCATTTAATCAAAGCATTGTTAGAGACGCACCTATCTGATGAAGCATTGCTAATCGTTGGCATTGATAATCTTAACGATTATTATGACATAGGCCTAAAAGCAGAGCGTTTAGAGATATTAAATAGCGTATCAACACCAGAAAATTTTACGTTCATTAAATTAGATCTGGCTGATCGCGAAGCAATGGCTGAGCTTTTTTCCACCTATCAGTTTGATACAGTTATCAATCTAGGCGCGCAAGCAGGCGTACGCTACTCTATCGAAAACCCAAATGCATACATTGACTCAAATGTGGTCGGGTTTGTAAATATCCTTGAGGGCTGTCGCCACCATAATATCAAGCATCTGATCTATGCCAGCTCTAGCTCTGTCTATGGCATGAATATCAAGCAGCCATTTACAACTGCTGACTGTGTTGATTTTCCTATCAGCCTATATGCCGCCACTAAAAAGTCCAATGAGCTCATGGCACACAGTTATAGCCACTTGTATAACATTCCTACGACAGGACTGCGATTCTTTACCGTTTACGGCCCTTATGGCAGACCAGACATGGCTTATTTTTCTTTTACCAAAAAAATCCTAGCCGGTGAACCGATTGATGTGTTTAACAATGGTGATATGCAGCGTGATTTTACCTACATTGATGATATTATTAAAGGCATCATAGGAGTAATGAAAAAAGTACCGGCTAACCAACACTCTGATATTACGACAGCAGCAGCCCCTTATAAAGTTTATAATATCGGTAATAACCAACCTATTACGCTGCGTCGTTTCATCACTGCCATCGAGGATGCTTGTGGTATAAAAGCCAATGAAAACCTGCTACCCATGCAGGCAGGCGATGTGCCCATTACTTATGCAGATATAGACGAATTGGTGGATGATATTGGATTTAAGCCTGAAACCAATATAGAAGATGGAATCGCAAAATTTGTCGAATGGTATAAGCGATATTATTCAGTTTGAATAAAAATATTTCATAAACCACTTTAGTATCAATTTTTTAGATAGACATTTAAGCTCTAATCGCATCATATTTGTTCAAAGGATTTTAGTGACATGACTACACCTTCAAACTGGCAAAAAAAACTGCTACTAATCTTTCGAAGTGAAAAAAGATTGAATGCGGGCAAGGTTATCAAAAACTATGATGGCAAAAGCTTTGACGACATGAAAGCAACAACGATTACAGAGTCAATGTGCGATATTGAGACGCTGACAGACGAACGTAAGAGCAAAGCGTTAGAAAGTCATTTAAATAACTTAAAGCATCAATCCTTGGGTGAGTCTGAACTCTGCTTTTATCACAATACACTCATTATATTGATGCGCCGTAAATACAAAATAGACAAAATATTTGCAGAATTCGAAAAGCTGTGGGTGGCAGAGAACCATTATTTATTAGAAAACCTGTCACTACGCTGGATAGTTTCAGCCTGCGATACTTTCATCGATCACTCAGATAACGTCAATAGAGCCGCTATTTTGATGAATGTCATTACACTAATGAATACTGTCCGAGCTTATGAGACCAAAAACTTTTTACAAGCCCCTCCTGATGCCGAACCCATAGCATTATTAGATGAAAAAACCGACATACTGTATGCCGGCGACTTGTGTCTATATGATGGTCTCACTTATTTTCGTATCGGCACCGATGACAGTCTGAGAAATATGCGCAAGCGCTATCACAAATTCCACAAAGTCGACAAATTAGCTACTACTATCTTGCTTGCTGTATTCGAAAAACTACAGAATAACCAGAGTGCTTTTGCCACGCTACGGCAATTGCATAGAGATGATTGGTCCAAATGGTGGTTAGATTAAGATCTCTTATCTGTATTCTCAAAATTCGATGCGAATTCAATATATTTCTTTGCTATTGTGACAGGAAGGAGCGTTTCACTAAATTCGGACTGAAATTGCTCTGGATTCTTCATTGCTAAGCTTAATTTAGCTGCAATAGCATCTATGTCTCTCATAGGCATTAGGTTTTTCTGAGGCAATAACTCACTTGGCCCAGATTGGCAGTCAGTACTGATAACTGGTGTTCCTAAAACTAAAGACTCTGCAATCACCAAAGCAAAACCTTCCCAGTCAGAAGTTAGTACTTTAAATTGCGCATGCTTTATATAGGGAAAAGGGTTCTCATGGAAGCCTAAGAAAACAACCTTATCTTCTAGCTTGAGCTCTACGACCAACTCCTCTATCTTACTTTGAAGCTTGCCTTTGCCCAAAAGAAGCAATGGTAAAGACTGATCTGTCTTTGCATAAGCTCTCAAAAGCACATCGTGACGTTTTGCTTCTTTAAAACTGCCAACGTGAATAATATAATTTTGATATTCTGGAATAAAAGCATCAGCTAATTTTTGAATACCGTCTCTATCAATTGGATTATGTATTGCCGTTGTTGAAGTAACATGACCAAAGCTTTCTACAAAATCCCTTTCTACGCCATTGCTGACACAGGCACAAGGATTTTTGGAATAAATTCTGGTAAAGTTTTCTTTTCTCTGATGACCCACATCTGTTTTTGCAAACTTATAAAGTAGTGACAAAGTATTATGAATCACATAAATGATATTCGGCAGGCTACTGTAGCTAAAGATACTATCTGAACGATCAAGGTTCGACAAAATGATATCAGGCTGTCCAATATTTTTTTTGACATAACGATCTAACGCATGAGCAAAAAACTTATCTCGACGCTGTGCTCCTGGTATCATCTTATAGGGTTTGAATTTGAGCACATGATAAATAAGGTTTGGATTAAGATCATATTCGACCCGCGGCTTAAACCTTAGAATATGTACTTCGTATCCTAATTCATAAAATCCCTGTCCTAAAGTAAGAACAACTCGCTCTGCCCCTCCACCTTGTAGACAATTAATAGCGAGCAACGCTATTTTTTTATGCTGCTTCATAAACGATAACCTATGGATGAATTTCTATTCATTTAGTGTGTGAAATATTATTATGTTAAATGAATCAACGCTTGAATAATTTTGCAAATAGAGATTTGGAGGCTTTTGGACGAGTCACCTTATTGCCAATATAGCCTTGCTGGGATTTCTTTGGAAAAACACCAAAAGGCTCAATTCGATAGCTCTCTAGATGATATCCAGCAGTAAGCGCTTCATTATAATAGTCATCAAAAAGATCGACCAAATCTTGTCTTGGATGTGGCAGAACTTCTCCGTCAAACCAATGCTCGATTCCTTCCTCATTCACTCTAGGTAATGAGTACTTATGACTGAATTGCGTTCCCATATCTGAGTAATGCAAAATTTTGATTTCTTCTATCGTTAAGTCTTCGCCATCGATACAGTTATAGCTGTCTTGGTAAGACTCAATTAGCTGAGTATTTTTCTTAAATACCGCCATCATTTCTTTATGACTTTTGGGATCTTTTCTAAGTTTTTCGATAGGCAAAACAACGTTTTTTGCAGCATCGCAATCCCATATACAAGTACATAGACGAGTCATATCAGCATTCGTTTTAGCCACCACTATGGATTGCCCTTCAATAGGATGCTGCCATAGCCTTGCTAGATCATCTAAAATAATGACATCAGCATCCATATAAATAGCTCGTCCAGAATAATTGCAGTATTCTGGAATTGCCCAACGGAATCCTGAGAAAGGTGTCGACCATTTAGTAGTATTCCAGCCCTCGCCAGCCTCGGGATTAGAATACCAATAGCTACTAGGATCGCGCGATAGCTGCATCCATACTATCTCAACGGGTACACTGGTGTGTTTGTGAATACTATAATCTAACACCATCATCTGCTCTAGATCACAGTTATTTGGGTCACAACCAACAAAGACTCTAATAGCATCGTTTGTTTTCATAATTTTATCCATTCACTAAATAACGCTTTCTACGTTCATACTTATGAGCATAGAAAGCATCAACACTCACTGCTACTATGCAATACTTAAATATAGAATTAAGCCTATTCCTTCCAGTATTTTTCAATCCATCCTACTGGCAAGATAAAATGACGAAGATGACGCAGCGGTCTCTTCATATTTTTGGGTTCAGCCAGTTGCTTCAAATGATCCTTGGCGTTATTAGCAGCGTTTTTGTTATATCTACCTTCGATCGCATGCGTTGGATACAAGTCACCAGGGAAGATAACCAGACGAGCGCCTTTAGGAATCTTTGGTTCTTTAAAGTAGTTGAACGGAAACGGTTGACGACATTTGCGTCTAAAATGTGCGACCCATGCCTTTGGAAATAGCTTCACACCACCGGGTGCATTACGAGTGACAAAACGCTGCTCAAAACGATACTCATCAGCGATACCTTGCGGATCTGCTTTAAACTTTTCTTGCAGTGAGACAAGCGCCCCTATCTGAAATCTAAAGCAAGAGGTCTGTCCCAAGCGCTCTAATGGATTACTAGGATTATAAGACAAAATAACATCGTCTGGCTTGCCGTATTCAAAGAAAGGATCGAGACTATCTACGATAATCACATCCAAATCTACGAACAATACTGTCCCTGTCAAATCACCTAGCTTTTCACCCCACAAGCGAGACTTTGGCCACTTACCGAGTGTATTGGTTGGCATAGTGACATCTAATGGTGGTAGCGCTTGGCATTCAATTTCTGGACGGACATCTGTTGTATCATCAGTGAAGCAGACAAATCTAAATGGTGGTGTGATATTGCGAGATACCATGCCATATAGTTTGTTGGCATAATCAGCACCATATTTTGTGCCCCATTTAATACAGATAATTTGTTTGATATTTTGAGTATCTGCTGTACTAGAATCTATTGGCATTGACTGCTCACTTTAATATTATGAATAAATATGATGGCTATATTAGCATAAAAAAAAGACTGAACAATTATGTTCAGCCTTTTTGGTCTTCAACGCAACCGCTTTATCAGTCAATAAAGCTTAACCAATCCATATACTGCTCATTGCGGCCATGTACCACATCAAAGTATAAGGTTTGCAGTTTCTCAGTCAAAGGTCCGCGGCCGCCATTACCGACCGTGCGATCATCGTATTCACGGATAGGTGTGACTTCAGCAGCCGTACCAGTCATAAAGATTTCATCTGCTAAGTAAAACTCATCACGAGTGATTCGACGCTCAACGACTTTAATACCTAGGTCATCAGCGAACTGAATGATAGTGCGACGCGTAATACCATCAAGCGCCCCGCCTGCTAAGTCTGGGGTATGCAGCACGCCCTCTTTTACTAAGAACAAGTTTTCACCAGCCCCTTGGCATACATACCCTTGCGGATCCATCAAGATAGCTTCGTCATAACCATTACGAGTTACTTCTTGGTTGGCCATGATAGACACAGGATAGTTACTAGAGGCTTTGGCCTTACACATGGTCACGTTGGTCATGTGATGGGTAAATGAAGAGGTTTTTACACGGATACCGTTTTTGATACCCTCTTCACCAAGATAAGCGCCCCAGTGCCAAGCAGCAACCATCGCGTTGATGCTGTTGTCGCGTGATGACAAACCGAGCTTTTCTGCACCGACCCAGATAAGTGGACGAATATAGGCTTCTGCCAAGTTGTTTTGCTTGACCACATCCTTATGTGCTTGCTCTAAAGTGGCTGCATCAAAAGGCACATCCATTTGAAATATTTTCGCTGAACCAAGTAGACGCTCAGTGTGTTCTTTTAGGCGAAAAATAGCGGTACGATTGTCAGCCGTCTGATACGCGCGCACCCCTTCAAAAACCGCCATACCATAATGCAGGCTATGTGTAAGCACATGTACCTTAGCATCTGGCTGGTCAATCATCGTGCCATTCATCCAAAGCTTACCATCTTGTGTTGCCATGTTCATTTTATAGTCCTTATGTTAGCACTGACGTCTAACTTTTTTTAGATAGGTTTTATTTAGGGTCTATTGAACATTCAAATGTGGAACTGGCAGTGGCTACTTTTTAGACAATACGCAGTGAAATTTTTGACGCCTAGTCATTCTAGGGTAGACAATTTCGCCATGTATTGGCAAAAAATAGTAATGCCCTGAAAGGCTGATGCTAAAATCACCCCAAACGTTGTTGTAAACCTAGCTAAGGTCTCGACATTATCGTCGGTTTACGCCTAGTTTGGTGCAGTTTTAGCGATCAGCAGTCCTAATATTTGAATGTTCAACAGACCCTAATAACGGTCAGTTAGATTTTTGGAGGCTTAACGTTCGGCTTTTATGCGTGAATTTAGCTATTTGTATCATCGTCACGTATGATAGCAACATCAACGATAGAAGATTAAAGCCATGCAGGCTAATAATGTGTATCGGTCAAAAGGCACTATCGCTGATTTGCTACGTTATATTTTATAATAACGGTTCATTTATTTTATTTGTATATTTCTAATATTGAGAGCTTGTCATGACAGATTCTGCTACGTCTCATCACCAGACTGACCTTATTCATCAAACAGAGGCGGATTCTCAGGTACCTAATATAAATGCTGCACCGCTGGTGATAGCCATCGTTGCAGGTGAGGTATCTGGTGACAGTTTGGGTGCAGATTTTATGCAGCAGATGAATAACCTGCGTGATGATATCGTCTGGGTAGGTGTAGGCGGTACAAAAATGCAAGCGCAAGGATTACACAGTATTTTTCCGTTAGAACGTCTAGCAGTGATGGGTTTGGTGGAAGTCATGGCACAGCTGCCAGATTTGCTGAAAGCGCGGCGCGAGCTATTGAGCGCATTTAAGGCGGCCAATATTGACTGGTTTATCGGCATTGATGCGCCTGATTTTAATCTACGAGTCTCTAAAAAGTTAAAACCAAAAGGCGTCTTCTGTGTACAGTATGTGAGCCCTTCTATTTGGGCGTGGCGCGAGTCACGTATTCATAATATTAAAGCAGCGACCGACCTTGTGCTCTGCCTATTTCCGTTTGAGCTGCCAGTATATGAGCGCCATAATCATCCAGCAATATGTGTGGGTCATCCTTTATTACGCACCATTGATCAGGCATTGATAGAGACGCCCATCAATCAGAGGCGCAGTGAGTTGGTCTGGCACAACGATGGTTTGCAGCAGTTTTTTATCGAGCGGTTCGATGACGTTAGCCAGCTTATTTGTGTGATGCCAGGCTCTCGTCGCGGTGAGATAACGGCTATTTTACCTCTCATGCTGGATGGTATTCAAAAGCTCATATTGTTAGATCCAAAGCTGTGCTTTATCATTCCGACGGTCGATCAAAATCATCAATATATTGTCCAAGACGTCATTGACCAGCGCTCAGAGCAGCTGCGTGCCGCGATCGTTGTGGTCTATGATGACAGTCAACCAGCATTCAGTCAGCAGGCCATGGCTGCATCGGATATCGTGATGCTGGCGTCAGGTACGGCAACGTTAGAGGCGATGCTGCTTGAGCGTCCAATGGTGGTGGTGTATCAATTAAATCAGCTGACCTATCAGATCGCCAAGCGTCTGGTCAAAGTTCCTTATGTGGCGCTACCTAATATCCTAGCCGACACTGCCATCGTACCTGAGCTGATACAAGAGCAGGCGAGTGGCGATAATATCTGTCGTACCGTCATGCGTCTCTTGCAACCGCGTGCTTACGCAGAGCAATTGAAAGCGCTTGTCGCAACCAAACAGCTATTACAGCAGCAAAGCAATCATTACCCTGCTGATAGCGTAATTGAGCAATGGTTTGTGCGAGAAAAGACCAGCATAAATCATAAGGGATAATTGCTCATCATCTATCTTCACCACTCTAAGGCGTGTTTTCAATTCACTCGATAGTCATCTAAATGGGCTAAAAATGGCTAAATCTTGCCAAACACCGTCAAATAACTGGTTAATATCCCGATATTATCTGCGCTATTTTTCTTATTCGACGGCAATTTATCTCATTTTTATCACCATTTTTAAAATGAAGACACGCCCTAATCAATAAGACAGCAAAAAATCATGAGCATTCAGAACGAAGTTAAAGATCTTATTATTCCGATTGACAGAAAAATTCAACAGATTGATATAAAATCTCAGTACATTGATTTAGCTGCGCCCATCCACTTATCTGGCCAAGTCAATATTGCTAATCTGCTGACCGAATATGCGACAAACACCCAACAGTCCATAGAACACTCAATGCTACAGATTGGTGTGGATGAAGCAGGGCGTGGCCCACTGTTGGGTAGTGTCAATGTCGCGGCGGTAATACTGCCTATGACTTGGGCAGGACTGATTGAGGCGCAACCGTTAAAAGACACGCCTTTATCTATATTGACGGATTCTAAGCAGCTAAGCGAAAAAAAACGCGATATTCTTTATCCGTTGGTGCAGCAGCATGCCATAGGTTTCATCATCGCTGACATTCCAGCAGCAGTCATCGATCAGGTCAATATTTTACAAGCGACGATGCTCGGTATGCGCTTATGTACGGAAGTGTTGTTGGAGACTATTGCCAAACATATGGCTACCTCTATGATGCAATTCGAGGTTTTGTTTGATGGTAATCGCTGCCCTGATATAGACTATGTGATGCTGGCCAAGTTAGGTATAGAAACCTCTGCAATTGACTGTCAAGCATGGGTAAAAGGAGACGCACGTCATACCAGCATTGCTGCAGCCAGTATATTGGCAAAAGTTAGCCGTGATGCTGCCATGTATAGGCTGGATACTGAGTACCCAGAATATGGTATTGCCAAGCATAAAGGCTATCCGACCAAAGCGCATATAGAAGCGATTGAAAAATATGGTGTGTTGCCAGCTCATAGACGTAGCTTTGCACCAGTGCGAAAAGCGATAGAAAATTGATATTAATCAAGAATAGCAAGTGATTGAAATAGCCTAAGTATAAAAAAATAATGGAATCTAAAAGTAAAAACTGCTTACTGTGAACTGACCCCCATAAGTTGGACACAACTTATGGGGGTTATTTTATGAAGTATGACATCGACTTTAAACTAAGGGTGATAGCCTATTATCAACAAGGACATTCAGGCATTGCTACCGCAAAGCATTTTAATATTAATGATAAAGATGTTTTTAAGTGGGTAAACCAGTATTTAAAAGACGGTATACTTGCAATCAAACCTAAAGCTGGCAAAGCCATCTACAGTAGCGAGTTCAAGCTTCAAGTCCTGACCACAATGGCAGGTGAAGGTTTAAGTCAATCGCAAGCCGCTTTGAGGTTTAACATTAGCTCGCCTGCGCTGATTAGTGTATGGCGCACCGCCTATGCTCGTCATGGTATGCTAGGCTTAACTGCCAAAGCTAAAGGACGACCTACTGTGAAGCACCCTTATCTCACTGACAAGCCTGAGCATGAGAAGAGTATAGAGGAGCTCAAACGCGAGAATGAATACCTCAAAGCGGAGAACGCCTACCTAAAAAAGCTCGATGCCTTGCTCAAAGAGAGGAAAGCCAACCAGACAAAGCAAGGCTCGTCAAAGGACTAAGAGATCAGCATCCGCTCGCTTTACTATTACTCATTGCAGATATAGCAAGGAGCAGCTTTTACTATCATCTGCGTGTTCTGCAAGCGACAGACAAGTATGCCGATCTTAAACAGCGTATCAGTGACGTCTATCATCACCATAAAGGTCGGTATGGCTACCGTAGAATCACTCAAACGCTTAAGAACGAAGGACTAAGATACAACCACAAGCTCATCGCACGGCTTATGAACGAGCTTAAACTTACCGCGAGAATCAGACGACAAAAGTATCGTTCCTACAAAGGACAGTGCGGCGTTATTGCCAAGAATAGGGTCAAACGTAGGTTTAGAGCAAAAGCGCCAAATCGCAGGTGGCTGACTGACATTACTGAGTTTAAAGTGGGCGATGATAAACTGTATCTGTCACCCATACTCGATTGCTTTAATAATGAGATCATCAGTTATGAATTATCAAGACGACCCGTATATGACTTGGTGAAACAGATGCTTGATCGCGCGCTCAAAGGCATATCATTAAAGCGCAGGCTCAAGGAG
>NZ_AHVZ01000041.1:0-215154 GCF_000247495.1 Psychrobacter sp. PAMC 21119
CAGGACTCTCTGCTGGTGCTGTCGCCGCCAATGGCGAGATTGTCGTCAGTATGGATAAAATGAACCGTATCGGACAATTCTACCCTGCCGATCGCATGGTCGAGATTGAAGCAGGTGTGGTCACTCAGCAGTTGCAACAGTTCGCAGAGTCTAAAGACTTATATTACCCTGTCGATTTTGCCTCAGCAGGGTCAAGTCAAATCGGTGGCAACATCGGCACCAATGCTGGCGGTATTAAAGTCATTCGTTATGGCATGACCCGTCAATGGATTATGGGGCTGACTGTGGTCACTGGTAAAGGTGATATCTTGCAGCTGAATCGCGGTATGGTAAAGAACGCCACGGGTTATGATTTGCGTCAACTGTTCATCGGTAGCGAAGGCACGCTAGGGTTTGTCACCCATGCACAAATCAAGCTTGAGCGTCAGCCGCAAGACTTAAACGTCATGGTGCTCGGTATGGACAGCTTTAATGATGTGATGAATGTGCTATCTGCCTTTCAAGCGCAGATTGACTTAACCGCATTTGAGTTCTTTGACGATGTGGCGATTGAGAAGCTAATGGCACATGGTCAAGTACAAGAGCCGTTTGAGTCGCGTACCAAGTTTTATACATTGTTAGAGTTTGAAGCACCATACGAGCCGATCATGGATAAAGCCATGGCGATATTTGAGCACTGCATGGAGCAAGGTTGGGTCGTCGATGGGGTGATGAGTCAAAGCCTCGCGCAGGCTGAAGAAGCTGTGGAAATTGCGTGAGTATATCTCTGAGACTATCTCAATATTTACCCCTTATAAGAATGATGTCTCTGTATTAATTAGTTATGTGCCTGAATTTATCACCAAGATTGATCACATTGTCAGCAGTAACTATCCTGACTTTGAAGTGTGCTGGTTCGGTCATATCGGCGATGGCAATTTGCATCTGAATATTCTAAAACCTGAAAACATGAGCAAAGATGATTTCTTTGCAGAGTGTCAGATCGTCAACAAACACGTGTTTGAGACGGTACAGAAGTATGGCGGCTCAGTCTCTGCCGAACATGGCGTGGGTATGACCAAAAAGCCTTATTTACACTACAGCCGCAGCGAGACTGAGATTGATTACTTACGAGAGGTCAAAAAAGTCTTTGATCCCAATAACATTATGAACCGTGGTAAGATTTTTGATATGTGATTGGTATTTTAATCGCTTACCTCAAATAAAAAGACGCTAAACTCAAAAGTTAGCGTCTTTTTTAGCTCAGCTATAAAACTTATAATTTATAAATACAACAGTATCAGCGCTACTACCAGCAACATACTCAAAAAGCCTTGAACGATTAAAAAGGCCTGATGCGGTGCCGCAATATGACGAAACATATTGCCCAGTGCATTATAAGTAATGCCAGCGGCTTTTATATGGGGCGGGCTATCAAACGTTTTGATAATCTGCAAAAATTGCTCCGTACGCTTCGAGGTCCAGCCATGCGGGACAAACGGTAAAAAAGGCGACAACTGCATGGCTTGCTTCTTGGTCGCTGGCGACCACAACCAACGCTCCAAAAATAGCAGGCGCATACGCCAATCAGCAAAGCTGCGCTGATCGATCACTCGTAATAGCAAGATTTGCACATTTTTGTGACGACTATCGGCAAAAATACGCTTATGCAAAGCAAGCACGTTTGATTTTTTACCCTCAATACATTGTAAGAAATGACCATTGCCATAACATAAAGTACCCGTAATGCCATGCTGCTCATTATGATCCCGAGCATGACCTTCTACTTCATCAAATATTGAGGCTTTTAAGCGCGTACTGAGGGTGATACTACTGACATATACCAATTGAACCAATGCTGAATCCTCTACTGTTTCTAAAGGGTCGACCGTATGTGTCAAGGGTGCCATAAAATAATCCTAAAAAGCCGCCTATAGACCGCAAAATGAAGTAAGTAAAACAAAAAACATGCTCAGACCGAGCAAAGACAGGGACATCGATTCACAAAAACGTAGCAAATATTTACTACGCGGGACTGTCATTGACCCGTTACATTGGTATGATAACTATCGAAATATAAAGTAATAAGCCAAGTCATGATGAATAAGCGAAGCCAAAAGTAATAGGAGACGCTACAGAACTTCGATGCTGTTAGATTAGGTACTGTTAGAATAGATACTAATTACTAGACTAGAACAGATGCTATTCATGCAAGTAGGATTGATTCAGCTACTAACAAGGTTAGTCTTCTTAAATGTAGACACTTGCAAACCTGTTAAAGCCATCATTAAAATTCTTTAGATGATATGTAATCCGTATAACTCATTGTAAATAAAAAGATAAATTATTGTAACGATTATATAAGCATATTGGAATATTTTTATCGCTTTTGTTACACAAAAATCTTTAGGTCTATATATAGCTATAGACAATACATCAGATACTACACCGCACAACGCATTAATTTTACGATGTTCATTCACACCGCAGACAGGAACCTTATGAGTAAAATCGAAAAAATAGACGACTTTCACCTCACGATTGCTGAGATCAAGAAAAAAGATTATCCGCAGTTGAAAGCATTGATGGACCGTGTTTATGTAAATTTGGGCGGTGCATGGTCAAGGACCACTATTCATACCTTGATTGATGCCTTTCCTGAAGGGCAGATTGCAATGTTTGATCATGATCAGCTGATCGGTATCGTTCTCTCTATGCGCGTGGACTATGCCAAGTTCTCTAACCCACATACTTATGACGATTTGATTGGGCACAAAGAAATCATTAGAGACAATCCAGAAGGTGATGCTATTTATGGCTTGGATGCGCTGATTGACCCTGAGTATCGTGGCTACCGTTTGGGTCGTCGTCTTTATGATGCGCGTAAAGAGCTGTGCCGCCAGCTGAACTTCCGAGCTATCTTGGCTGGAGGCCGCATTCCTAATTACTATAATCACAAAGATTTGACCCCTGGTGAGTATATCGATGCGGTCGAATCGCGTGAAATCCATGACTCTGCCCTTTCCTTTCAGCTATCCAACGGTTTTATCGTTAAGCGTATTTTGACCGCTTATCTGCCAGATGACGCTCAATCTAAAGGCTTTGCTACTCTACTTGAGTGGGCCAATATTTATTATGAGCCGCAAGATTATAAGCCGAATACCCGTAAGTCAGAAGTGCGTATCGGTGGTATCCAGTGGCAAATGCGTGAAGTTGAATCGCCTGAGGAGCTCTTGCAACAAGTAGAATTCTTTGTCGATGTCATGGCCGATTACAACTCAGATTTTGCTTGCTTACCAGAGTTCTTTAACGCGCCATTAATGGGTCTGTGTGAATCCACCGATCAAAACATCGCCATTCGCTTTTTGGCCGGTTATACCGAGTGGTTCAAAAACGAAGTCTCGCATCTGGCAGTCAGTTATAACGTCAACGTTATTGTCGGCTCCATGCCGTTAATAGACGAAAACGATACGTTGTACAATGTCAGTTATTTGTGTCGCCGCGATGGTACGGTCGAAGAGCAGCGCAAAATCCATATTACGCCGCATGAGCGTAGCGCTTGGGTGATCGAAGGTGGTGACGAGGTCAAAGTATTTGACACGGATGCCGGTCGTATTGGTATCTTAGTCTGTTATGACGTTGAGTTCCCTGAGCTTGCCCGCTTACTGGCGCTTGACGATATGGATATTTTGTTTGTGCCTTTCTGGACAGATACCAAAAACGGCTATCTACGCGTGCGCCACTGTGCCCAAGCGCGAGCCATTGAAAACGAATGCTATGTCATGATTTGTGGCTCAGTAGGTAATTTGCCGCAAGTTGAGAGCCTAGATATTCAATACGCGCAGTCGTCGATTTTTTCACCGTCAGACTTTGCTTTTCCGCATGATGCGATTATGGCCGAAACCACAGCAAACACTGAGATGATCTTTTTCTCAGATGTGAACTTAGATAAGCTGACTCACGTCCGTAACGAAGGCTCGGTACATAACCTGATTGACCGTCGTGATGATTTGTTTAGCTTAAAATGGAAACGAAAAGCAAAAATTCCAGCGAGCAAATTAACCGACGAAGAGCGCCGTGAAAACTCAGGCAGTGTGCTCATTGGTAATCCGTTACAAAATCGTGCACAAAAGCCTTAATCGGTTATCTTAAAAAGTAACCACTAAAAACAGTTACATAAAATTGATGAGTAATACGGCTGACATTTACATAAAATTGATGAGTAATACGGCTGACATTTCAGCCGTTTATTTTTATCTATCAAACACATTTAGAGCAAAAATGCAGCCATTATGACGATTGATCTCGCAAATAAAAAAGATATTCTTAAGAAGACACCAAAGCAAAAGGTGCTTTCTATAGTTAAAACCTTGCTCATATATGGTTTGATATTTGCCGTTATTTATACTGCCATCAATTGGTGGCGACAACCCGTCATGCCAGCCAACCCACAATTGCAATTGATAGACTACCAAGGACAAACGGTTGATTTAGCAGCACTGAGTCAGGAGAAGCCGACACTGGTATATTTTTGGGGTACGTGGTGTTCAGTCTGTAGTTTCACCTCGCCAACCATAAACAAACTTGCCGCTGCAAATGATTATCCAGTCGTTACGGTTGCCATTAAATCAGGCACTGATCAAGAACTACACCGCTATCTTAATGAAAACAGTTATCGCTTTACGACAGTAAACGACCAAGAGGGTCATATCTTTGCTGATTGGCAAGGGCAAGTCACGCCTTCTTATGTCATCTTAAAAGATGGCAAGATGACGCAAGGATTGACAGGTATTCAACCACTCTGGTCGCTTAAATTGCGCTTGTGGTTATCCTCCGTTTTTTAGACCTACGCCAATTAGGTATAATCTAGGGTCTGTTGAACAATCGAACTTGCCAGACCTATGATTTAATGAGCAAAGTATTTATGCTGACATAAATGATTGGTTTTGGCTAAAAACAGGACGATACTGACCAGCTCTTTTTACCCTTCCCGTTTTGTCATATAATAGCTGCCGTTATCATCGGTGCTAGACTAATTATTCTGATAAATGCATTTTTTGTTGCAATCGTCCCGTTAGTATTTATTATGGACGTAACTATTCACAAGCAACCTATTGTAAGCAACGTTGTCTAAGACAACAAACGAGTATCGATTATCAAATATTTGACCCCATATTATATTTAACGTTAATCTTAAATTTCACACCTGACTTTACATCAATTTTTTAGTCACTTTTTAACCTATCTTTTAACCTACTTTTTAAAAAGACACCTTCTATGACTGATAAAAGTACTGATACGCCAAGCCAAGACTATAAAGACACGCTAAATCTTGCTGATACGCCCTTTGCGATGCGCGCAAACCTTGCCAAACGTGAGCCAGATTGGCTGGCTGCGTGGGAAGCGGATGACGTGTACGGCAAAATTCGCAAGGCGCGTACAGGTGCGACCAAATATATTTTGCACGATGGCCCTCCATACGCCAACGGTCAAATTCACTTGGGTCATGCGGTCAATAAAGTACTCAAAGACATTATCGTAAAGTCAAAAACCTTATCAGGCTTTGATGCACCTTATGTGCCCGGTTGGGATTGTCATGGTCTGCCTATCGAGCAAAAGGTCGAAGCCAAGGTTGGCAAAGTCGGTCAAAAAGTCTCTGCGACTGAATTCCGTGGTCTGTGCCGCGAATATGCAAGCACGCAGATTGAGCTACAAAAGGCAGACTTTAAACGTCTGGGTGTGTTTGGTGATTGGGACAATCCTTATTTAACGATGAACTTCCATCAAGAAGCCAACATCGTGCGCGCACTGGCCAAAATCCATGACAATGGTCATGTCACTCGCGGTATGAAACCCGTTAACTGGTGCTTGGACTGTAGCTCTGCGCTGGCTGAGGCCGAAGTGGAATACCAAGACAAAGTCTCAGATGCGATCTATGTCAGTTTTGACGTGCTTGATACGCAAAAGGTTGCCGCATTGAGCGAGATTGATGGCAATATCGCAGCGGTCATCTGGACGACGACGCCTTGGACGTTACCAGCTAACCAAGCCATCGCCGTACATCCTGAGCATGACTATAGTGTGGTGGCGACTGAAAAAGGCAACTTCTTATTAGCGACTGATTTGGTTGAAAGCGCACTGACTGAGTTTAAACTTAGCAATGAAGGTGTATTGGCAACTGTATCCGGACGTGAGCTTGAAGGTCTACGCGCCCAGCATCCACTGATTGTAGACCGTCAAGTGCCACTTATCTTGGGTGATCACGTAACCACGGATAGCGGTACGGGCCTCGTCCATACCGCACCGGGTCACGGTCTCGACGATTATATCGTTGGTCTTAAATATGACTTACCAGTTGAAAACCCAGTGAGTGGTACGGGTGTCTATTTAGAAAGTGCAGCAGTATTTGCGGGCGAGCATATCTATAAAGCCAATCCAAAAATCATCGCTGCCCTACATGACAACGGCCATCTCGTTAGCCATACCAAGATTGAGCACAGCTATCCGCATTGCTGGCGTCATAAGTCGCCGATTATCTTCCGCGCCACGCCGCAGTGGTTTATTAATATGGAAACCAAAGGTTTACGTGAGCGCGCGCTTGCTGATATTCCAGCCGTCAATTGGACGCCAGCATGGGGGCAGAACCGCATTGAATCGATGATGACGGGTCGCCCAGATTGGTGTATTTCACGCCAGCGTACATGGGGCGTACCGATTGCCTTTTTTACTCATAAAGAAACGGGTGAACTACATCCAAACACGCTTGAACTCATGGAAACTGCCGCGCAAAAAATTGATGCAGGCGGTGTGGAAGCGTGGTTTGATGCCAGCTGTGAAGACTTCTTAGGTGCGGAAGCGGCTGACTATGACAAAGCGACTGATACATTAGATGTTTGGTTTGACTCAGGTACGACGCATTTTGCCGTCCTTGAGCAACGCGATGAATTGACCAATCCTGCTGATCTGTACTTAGAAGGCTCGGATCAACATCGTGGTTGGTTCCAGACGTCGTTATTAACCTCTGAGGCCATGTACGAGCGTCCACCGTTTAAGCAAGTACTGACCCATGGTTTTGTGGTCGATGAAAACGGTCGCAAGATGAGTAAATCACTGGGCAATATCATCACGCCACAAGAAGAGATTAACAAAACAGGCGCGGATATGCTGCGTTTGTGGATTGCGTCGAGCGATTATCGTTATGAGATGAGCGCAGGCAAAACGGTCTTTAAAGGTGCAATCGACATGTATCGCCGTATCCGGAATACCTTGCGTTTCTTGCTGGCCAATACCGATGACTTCGATCCAGCAACCAATAGCATTGATATTAATGAGCTGGTCAGCCTTGATAAGTTTATCATTGAGCGTACGCAAACCGTGCAAGCACAAATCATCGACGCCTATGATGCGATGGACTTCCACCAAGTCACGCAACTTATTGCCGCGTTTTGCTCGCAAGACTTGGGCAGCTTCTACTTAGATATTATTAAAGACCGTCAGTACACCACCCAGACTGATGGACAGCCGCGTCGCTCTGCGCAGACGGCTATTTATCATATCGCCCAAGCGTTAATTCGCTGGATTACGCCGATTTTGTCGTTTACCGCCCAAGAAGCGTGGGAAGTGTTAGAAGGTAAAAACGGCAAGGAAGCAGGCTATGTGTTTACCGAAGAATGGTATACCTTCCCAGAGTTTGAGCTAAGTGCGATCAGTACTGATGATTGGCAACGTATCATGCTAGCCAAAGATATGGTGAATAAGCATATCGAAACCGCACGCGGTGAAAAAATCATCAATGCTAACTTATCTGCTGACGTTGATTTGTATGCTGATGGTGCGATGCATGAAAGCTTAGCCAAGCTTGGCGAAGAGCTGCGTTTTGTACTTATTACCAGTAGCGCAACATTAAAACCAATGAGCGATGCTCCTGCTGCTGCTAAGAATGACGCCACAGAGCAAGCCGAAAGCAGCACTAAAGAAACGGCCGACTTAGTGGTCAATGTGAGCGCCGCAACGGGCACCAAATGCGTGCGTTGCTGGCATATCCGTAACGACATCGGTACCGATAGCGCACACCCTGAACTATGTGCCCGCTGCGTCACTAATGTGACGGGTAACGGCGAGGTGCGCCACTATGCCTAATCCGACACCTAACTCAACGCCCAATCAATCAGAGTCACCTGAAGACAAGCAGCCGCAGTCTAAGTTCGACCACTCGCCAACCCCTGCCCATGCAACAACGGGCAGTTCAACGACACCGAGAAGTCGCTTGACTAAAGCACCAAAGATGATTGCTAATGGCAGTCGTGCTTTTATGTGGTATTTGGTGTCACTGGTTGTACTTATCATCGATCAGTGGACGAAGTGGCTGGCTGAAACCAACCTGACTTTTCATGAGCCAGTGCCCGTTATCGAACCGTTTCTTAACTGGACTTTAGCATACAATTATGGCGCTGCTTTTAGCTTTTTGGCGGATGCAGGCGGTTGGCAAAAGTGGTTTTTTTCAGGGTTGGCATTACTCATGTCGCTGTTTTTGATCATTTATCTGATTAAAGCACCTCGTAAAGCCACGCTATTATCGCTTGGACTGGCTTTAGTGCTTGGCGGTGCAGTTGGTAACTTAATCGACCGCTTACTACATGGTCATGTGATTGATTTTATCCATGTACACAATGCTGACGTTTGGCATTATCCGATTTTTAACATCGCGGATATGGGCATCAGTATTGGTGTCGCGATGATTGTCATCGATATGCTATTTTTAGAAAAGAAGCGTGAGGTTTAGCGCTTATCATCGTACATAGTTTTTAGATTTAAAAGGTGGGTTACGAATAAGTCACCCACCTTTTTTGTTGTTTGTTAGCCATCTTTTTTAGATCAGAGAATCAAGCAATTCTTTCAAATTTTCTAAACCGCCACCTGCCAATAAAAACAATAACCCTGCCATGTTAATCACCACGGTCAAATAATACGCCATACGAAACTCAGGTTTTTGTGATTTATGCCGCAAGTAAGTCTGTGCGACCATTGCTCCTACCCAACCACCCAATGCACTTAGCAGATGCAGCGTTGACTCAGGCGTGCGCCAATCACCACTTTGCGCAGCGGCTTTGTCTTTGGCATACATCATATAAGTAATCAAACCCAAAGCTACATACCAACCGACCACTAGCCAGCTTAGCTTATTCATGGCCGCTAATAAGATTAATACCCCATAAAATCCCACACCAAGGAACAAGCGTTTTTTCTGTCCTGCTTCAAACTCCGCTTGATGACTACGTTTGGCATTACGCTGACGGATTTTCTGATTCTTTTGTGCCATTTTCTGTTGCACAAAGCTCAGCTCTTGCACATCTTTTGCCTGCATTCGCCCTTGGCTATCTTGCCCAAGCGTAAATACGACTTGCTCACCCACTTCGGGGCGACGGCGTGCTTTAAACTCATTGATATGAAAAAATACTGAGTCACCCTGCTCAGTGTTGATAAAGCCAAAGCCTTTATCATCTTGCCACTTTTTAATGTGGCCTTGTTGTCTCACGCTTATCTGCTTAGTTCTCATAGCTATATATTTTTGACCTTGATGATTATTTATAACTATTATATAACTTTTTCGAACTCATAAAAAAAGCTAAGAGCTTTACTCTTAGCTTTTTAACGTTCATAAAAATGCATTAATACGATGTTAAAGTATTAACGGCATTTTTTCTGCTCATAGAGTCTAGTCAAGTTTTCACGGCGTTCTTTAGCTGCTTCAATGGCCTCTTCTGTATTAGAGTAAGTTCCAATCAATGCCGGCCAAAACAATACGGCAGCAGCTACATTTTTACCAGTCACTTTACGCTCAGCACGCGCTTCTTTTTCAAACTGTTCAGCTTCTTCAATTTCGCTAAGAATTTGTTGGCATGATAAATTAACATCACTTACTTTCTTAGTCTGTACGACATGTGGAGTCGCACAACCTTGTGCTAATAATGCAAATACACCGATCACCAAAATAGCTTTTTTCATAATCTTCTCAGAAGTTGTCTAACTTACAATTATTAATAAATAAGTTACGTTGCTTAAATTAAGTTTACATTTATATACATTAAGAAAGATAATGTCAACTTAATTTCACCACTCAAAGGCTCTAATCATCTATATTTTTTTATTGTGGTACTAAATCGTTGTATTTATTAACTTTTTATAAAGATATATCTAGTAGATTTATCTAAATATTAGTAATATCTGATAAAGATCTTGTAGGACATATTTATCACATGAAGGTCTCTAGTTTATGGGCTATGCTAAACTCTCTATTATGATTAACCCTCTAAATTCTATTTAATAAAAGAAACATGACTATGACCGACTCACAATTTATCAATCCCAATGAAGACACGCGCATCACTTTTGGCAGTCTCGTAAAGCTGCATTTTGAAGTATCATTAGAAAACGGTACGATGATTGACTCTACCTTTAGCCGCGATGCGCCTGTGACGCTGACCATTGGTGACGAGAGCTTACTACCGGGTTTTGAGCAAGTGTTAATGAACCTGCGTGCGGGTGACACACGCTCTGCTCACCTTGATCCAGAGCAAGCATTTGGTGATTGGAATCCTGACAATATTCAGCATTTTAGCCGCCCTCAGTTCGCGCTGGTCGCTGATAATCCAGAAATTGGCATGATGGTAGAATTTGAAGATAAAGGCAAAAATACCCTACCCGGCACCATCAGTGCCATCGATGATGACCAAGTCGAAGTGGACTTCAATCATCCACTCGCTGGGCAAGCTGTATTGTTTAAAGTAAAAATATTCAAAGTGACACCGCCCGGTGTAACGGGCATAAAGCTCATGTAAAACAATTCATTTAAAAATACTAGGTTAAATGAACGATAAGGATAAAAAATGCAATATCAAAAACTGCCACAAATTAATGAAGACGTTTCCAAAATCTGTCTAGGTACGATGACATGGGGACAACAGAATGATGAAACCCAAGCGCATGAGCAGATGGACATGGCGCTAAGTGAAGGGGTGAATTTTTGGGACACGGCAGAGATGTATCCATCGCCGCCGGACAAAGACAAGCAAGGCGATACCGAACGCTTTATGGGCACATGGTTTAACAAAACCAAACAGCGTGACAAAGTGATTCTTGCCAGCAAAATGTCACCGATGGATTTTTTACGCGACGGGCAAACGCGCTTTAATGCTGAGCAAATCAGCAGCGCTATTGATGGCAATCTTGAGCGTTTGCAAACCGACTATATTGATATTTATCAACTGCACTGGCCTGAACGCCAAGCGAATTTCTTCGGTCAGCGCGGTTATACTGAAGCGATGGCAGCGCAGTCACTAGACGATTTAACCCCTTTTTTAGAGACCATTCAAGCGTTAAATGATGAGATCAAAAAAGGCCGTATTCGTGCTTATGGGCTATCGAATGATACTGCGTGGGGTCTGATGCGCTACCTATGGGAAGCAGATAAAAACGGCTTGATTGCCCCCATCACTGTGCAAAATCCCTATAGCCTGCTGAACCGCTTATATGAAGTCAACATGGCAGAGATTGCCCATCGTGAAAACGTGGGTCTGCTTGCTTATTCACCGCTTGGTTTTGGTGTGTTATCTGGTAAATATCTCGATGGCAAACGTCCGACTGGCGCACGTCTGACTATGTACGACCGTTTTGGGCGCTACGTAAATGAACAAGCCAAATCAGCCACTGAGCAATATGCCAAGATAGCCGCTGATGCAGGTTTGGACATGGCACAGATGTCATTGGCTTTCGTCAACTCTCGTCACTTTGTCACCAGCAATATCATTGGGGCAACGACTACCGAGCAGCTCAAATCCAACATTGATAGTGTTAATGTCGAGCTGACAGCAGACATATTAGAGGCGATAGAAGCCGTACATACACAGCAGCCTAATCCATCACCGTAATCTGCCCTCTATCAGAGCGTAGTGGATTAAATTAAGTACGCTCTATTGAAGCTTCCACAAAAAAGGGCGCAAATCGCTAGCATTATCACTGCGATTTGCGCCCTTTTTTTGACTATTACTTCAACTGCAAATATTTAGTCTTTAGCTGGTACGTTAAGTACTCTTGAATGTAGTTCAGCCAACCCCTCTTGCATACGTGACTGCAATACATTGGTCAGCTCGCTTTTGCTACAGCCTGCTGGATCTATCGGCGCTAATGGCAATACATAAGCGGTTACGTCTTTGCTATCAAGCACTTTTTTCATGCTGTCCTTCATCGTCAGCTTGCCATAATATGGCAGTGCTTCGCTTAATGTACCGTCTTTATTGACATAAGCGATAACGATGGGGCGAACCGGAACGTCTGCTTCTATCGCTGCTTGTAGCAATGTCCCATGAATACGTTTGATTTTTTTACCATCGGTAGTCGTCGCTTCTGGGAAGAATATCACCGAAAATCCTTTCGCTAAAAAGCTAGCAATCTGCGCTGCCACCGAGCCTGCATCACCGGAACCACGCTCAATAAATACCGTGCCTGCCGCATGAGCCAATTTACCAAATACTGGCCACTCACCGATTTCTGCTTTGGATAAGAAAAAGGCAGGACTCACCGTGCCCACAACCGGAATATCCATCCATGACACATGATTGGATACCCATAGACCATGATGCTGTTGCACTGGCTCAACTTCAACGACCTTTACCCCAAAGGAGCCTGCCATCTTACGACAAAACGCTTGAATATAGCGTGGCAGTTTTTCGCGTGGTGGCTGCTTAAATGCGCCAATACGCTGAGCAGCCCTAAGACCACCAGCGATCGTCGTGGTCATTCCCGCGATTTGTTTACCGCGACCCCATTGTTGTTTGAGTGAAAAGCCTGACTTAGCTTGGCTCATCTGCGTCCCTCATGATTGAATGTTTGGTTTTTAGATAGTTAAAAAAACGAGCTAAGTATAACAAAGTTCTGTCACTCAGTGATAGCTTGTTCACTCAGTGAGTGTTTACTTTTATACAAATGGGTAATGAAGCAGATTTATAGAAAATCAGCCACCATAAATGCTGTAACATAAAATCATCGCTAATTATGCCAATACCCTTTAATATCAAGTGATAAGACCACATATAGACAACCATCTGAACGTTATATCAAAGCTTACTGAATCAAAGCTTACTAAATTGATAATAGCGATTTATTTACTTTATTAATAGGTGATACTCTTTGGATTATTTTGAAAGACATGAAGGTGGCGAACGCGCCATTATAGTACATTTAGACATCCGCCAAATTCAAGATCCTGACGATCTAGGTGAATTTGAGCTATTAGCAGACTCAGCAGGGGCTGATCGTTTGGCGTTGGTCACAGGCTCACGCCAAAGACCTGATGCCAAATACTTCGTCGGTAGCGGCAAAGCAGCAGAAATAGCAGAATTGGTGCGCGAGCATGACGCTGATATTGTCCTTTTTAATCACAGCTTATCGCCATCACAAGAGCGTAATATCGAAGCCTTAGTGCAGTGTCGCGTACTGGATCGTACCGGTCTGATTTTGGATATTTTCGCACAGCGTGCGCGTACCTATGAAGGTAAGCTACAAGTAGAACTGGCGCAGCTGAACCATTTATCGACACGTTTGGTACGTGGTTGGACGCATTTGGAACGTCAAAAAGGTGGTATCGGTCTGCGCGGACCCGGTGAAACCCAACTTGAGACCGATCGTCGCTTATTACAGACTCGTGTGAATCAGCTAAAAAGCAAACTGGAAAAAGTGCGCCAAACACGCGCTCAAGGTCGAGCACGTCGGCAAAAATCAGACGTGCCGACTATTTCACTTGTCGGTTATACCAATGCGGGTAAATCCACATTGTTTAACCGTTTAGTCGATGAAAACATCTATGCAGCGGATAAACTATTTGCCACGCTCGATCCGACTTTGCGCCGTTTAGACTGGCAGGGTGTTGGGCGCGTGGTCTTGGTCGACACGGTCGGTTTCGTCCGTCACCTACCGCATGAGCTAGTCGAGTCTTTTCATGCAACGTTAGAAGAGACATTAGAGGCAGATTTATTGCTACACGTCATCGACTCTTCTAGTGAAGACATGCACGAGCAAATTCAAGCAGTCAAAGATGTACTGGCAGAGATTGACAATGATGTGCCGGTACTCAATGTCTACAACAAGATTGATTTGACGGATGAGCCCGCTTATATTGGTTATGCTAGCGAAGGTCAACCCAACCGTGTCTATGTTTCCTCTAGAGAGAACCTAGGCATGGAAGGGTTGTCACTTGCTGTGCAACAGCTGCTGACCGGTGCTTTAACAACCTTTGATTTGACTCTTCCTTATAATGCAGGTCAATTCAAAAGTACCTTGTATGAGCTGGGCGTCATTTTAGAAGAAAGCTACGATGATACAGGTCATGAATGCTTGACCATTCGTTTGCCAAGTGACAGACTCAGACAGCTCCTTGGTCAAGCCGACTTGAATCCTCTAGATGTATTGCCGTTAGCACAAGCCACGCTACTGATGCCAGTCCTTGAAGAGTTCGAGCAGCCTGATGAAGATGAAGACGAAGACCAACTTATGACGAAAGCAGAAGAACAAGCTTTTGATGATTTTGATGCCCTTAACTCTGAGACGTTGAGCTCTGAGACATTGCACTCAGAAACATCAGAAGAAAAATAAGCGTAAAATTTGGGTGTATAGATTTGATTTGGATTTACAAATTCAAATAGCGTCTTCCCAAAACGCTTGGCTTCTCAATTAATAGGCCTTTTCATCAGTGGTTTCTTAACATAGAGTGTTAAATGATAAATGGACGGTATCAACGATATCGTCTATTTTTTTGACCTCCATTTTTTCACCATCATGTGTGACTAGATTTTTCGACTAAAAACTTAGAAGATCAATAACCAGTTCTAGCGTTTTAGAGGCTTTATTAGTTGGTTTGCTCTCTATATAATCAACTTTTATATATTTAACCCATTTAGACGTTATCGATTACATTGAAACCATAACCGAGCAAAGACATCCCTTTTTGCTATGCTCTTGGCGATACTGCCTACTCGATTTTATGAACACACTCTCTATCTCTGACTTGGCCAGCACTGCTTATGAATTCCACTCATTCCTCGCGTATGCCCCTATGGATGGCCGTCATCCTAACATTGGTCATGATCATTTTGGTCCGTGAATCTGCCGTTATCATCTGTCAGTGGGCGGGTATCGAAAAAGCCGCCAATATCGTCGGTTTAATCGCGATGTTCTTTATCTTGATGGCATGGCGTTTACTTAAAGGCCTGCCCAGTTGGCTTACCCAAGCCAGTAATGTCTTATTGGTCGATAGTGGCTTTGCTTTTTTGCCCGTGTCAGCTGGTGCAGGCTTGCTATTATTCGCATTAGGTGACGAGCTGTGGGGTGTGATGCTGACCATGTTAATCAGTACGCTCATACCACTATGGGGACTGGCCATTCTTGCCAACCATTGGCTAAGCGATAGCGCAAATACCAATACTACTCATAAGCAAAAACAGCAGCCTTGAGCTGTATAACCAAGGAAATGTAATGACTTTTGACAGCGTATTGATGGCGACCCTCGCAGCGATATTATTAACCTTGACAGCACATGTCATTGCCCGCGTCTTGGCTCGTAAGCTATCGTGGTTGCCAATGGTGATTACCGCGTTGATCCTTGTTCTTTTGTTCTTGTTTATACTGCAATGGGATTACAATAATTATTATAGCGTTGCCAAACCTGTATTTGACCATCTATTAGGCTATGTCACTGTCCTTTTAGCCGTGCCACTCGCGGCAATGAACTTCAAGGGTTTACCAGTTAAAAAGCTGACTTTGATCGTAGCCATGGCCAGCGTCATTGGTGCATTACTACCTATGTCATTGGCTTATCTATTTTCCTTAAGCCACGACACGATACTCGCCTTTGCCACCCGTTCAGTGACCACACCCATTGGCTTGAGCATCGCCGATTTGATTAAAGCGCCACTGGCCATGGCCAACTTGATTATTATTGTCTCAGGTATAATCGGTGGCACTTTAGCGCGATTTTTGTTTCGCGGTATCGATGATGATCGTGCCAAAGGTTTGGCACTTGGCTTGGCAGCCCATGCTTTCGGCACAGTAGAAGCTTGGCAAATCAGTCACACTGCTGGTCGTTATGCTGCCTTTGGTCTGGCGGTCAATGGTTTGGTCACTGCCGTGTGGGTGCCTATTTTTATCAGTGCCTTTTCCATTTAATAGCGTTCAAAAAATTCATCATTATCTTGAATAACTTTTCGTCTTTATTAATAATTCACCATCGCAGTGAGCATGTTGTGGCGTTTGTATCAGCTTAAAAACACTGAAGTAGACATGCAATCGATGCGCTTAAAAGCCTTAGTCTGTTGATTTTTTTACAAATTAAAGGCGGCTTTTGTGCTTTGTTCTGCTAATCCTATGCGCTAAAAAGTTATTATATGTTATAGTAAGCAACTATTATTTTTTGTATCTATCGTAAGTGGTTTCTTGTTAAGCGTGACCATTGCTAGGTAGCTATCTTCAATGTAGCTGTAAAATCCAGCAAACACGGTAACCGCTTTAACGCGCAACATGACGCGCCTATAGGCAAAACAATTTGCTATTATTCGATAAAAAGTGATATCTCTATGATAAGTATCTCCCCTTTGATTACCCGCTGTTTGTCTCCGCTTTTACTCAGCACCATTGCTAGTACACTTGCCCTCTCCACGCTTTCGATGACTGCTCACGCAGGCAATATGTATATCTATAAAGACAAAGGTGGACAAGTACTGCTCACCAATGTCAATCCTAGCGGCAACTTTGATAAATTCACCAAGAAAGTAAAGGTGACTTACTACAAAGACTCTAAGATGTATGATGGCAGTAATAGCAGCGGTAGTGATTATGGTAGCAGCACAGCAAGTAGTAGCGGTAGCCGCAACGCTTATGACAGCTATATTCGCGCCTCTGCCGAGCGTAATGGCGTAGATCCTGCCCTTATGAAAGCCATGATGCATACGGAATCCGCATTCAATCCCAACGCGCGCTCGCCTGTAGGTGCTCAAGGCCTGATGCAGCTAATGCCAGCCACTGCCCGCCGCTTCAAAGTGAGCAACCCTTGGAATCCTGCTGACAATATCGAAGGGTCTGCTAAATATATCGCTTGGTTGATGCGTCGCTTTAACAACAACGTCGAGCATGCGGTGGCCGGTTATAATGCTGGTGAAGGCAACGTCGATAAATATGGTGGCATCCCACCGTTTAAAGAAACCCGCAACTATGTCAAAAGCGTGATGAGCCGCTATCACAGCTTATATAAAAATGACTCAGGTCTGTCTGGTAGTAGCATGAGCGCCAGCAACAGCAATACCACTGCTAGTAATGGCCTACAAAACGTCAGCTATGGCACTAGCAGCAATACCAATAGCGCCAGTTATGCCAATTCAGCGTATGCGGCATTACGTTAATATAACTGTTAATGATATAACTAAATCAGCAGACACAAAAAAGCCCGTTAATAAATAACGGGCTTTTTTGTGCTTGATTGCTTCTTATGTCAAACAATCTATAAGTACTGAGCAAAAAAAACTCAGTACTTACTGCATTTTGAAACTTACTTATTAGCTAGTGCTTGAGTTGCAGCAACTTCAGCAGCGAAATCTTCTTGCTTCTTCTCGATGCCTTCACCAACTTCTAGACGTTTAAAGCCAAGTACTTTTACGCCTTCAGCTTTCAATACGTCACCAACTTTTTTCTCGTTGTCCATGACGTATGGCTGACGCAATAACGTTACTTCGTCTAGGTACTTACGTAGGCCACCTTCGATCATTTTTTCAACGATGTTGTCAGGCTTGCCAGATTCTTTTGCTTTGGCTTCGATGATGTCTTTTTCGCGCGCTAGTACGTCAGCAGCGACGTCTTCGTCATCTACTGCAACTGGGTTGAACGCAGCGATATGCATGGCAAGGTTTTTGCCAGTGTCTGCACTGCCGCCTTCATAAGATACCACTACACCAATACGTAGACCATGACGGTATGCAGCAATGTTAGCGCCTTCAAGTACTTCAACACGGCGAATCTGGATGTTTTCACCGATTTTTTGTACTAGTGATACACGTGCTTCTTCAACTGTTTGGCCATCGCCATAAGGCAATTCAGAGATAGCAGCAACGTCAGTCACGTTGTTCTCTAGAGCAATGCTAGCCACTTTTTCTGCAAATGCATTGAAGCTGTCATCTTTTGCAACGAAATCAGTCTGGCAGTTAACTTCTAGCAAGAATGCTTTGTTGTCGCCTTGAGCGATGATGATAGCGCCGTCAGCTGCGATGTTACCCGCTTTTTTAGCGGCTTTGGCTTGACCAGATTTACGTAGGTTATCAATGGCAGTTTCGACATCGCCGTTTGACTCTTCCAACGCTTTTTTACATTCCATCATGCCAAGACCAGTACGGTCACGCAATTCTTTTACCATTTTGGCAGATACTTTTACTTCTGACATAAGAGTTACCTTTTATATTGTTATGTATGGGAGTGCTTAACTTCTATTCAATGCTTTCATACTATTTATAGTTACTATCTATCTATAGGTACTATATTTTATAGGTACTATATTTTATAGGTACTATATTTTATAGGTACTATATTTTATAGGTACTATATTTTATAGGTACTATATTTTATAGATACTATATTTCATAGATACTATATTGTTCTTGTAGTGATGATTGCTCTTGTGATGAAAGTGCTCATCGTTGCTTGTGATAGCAGAAGTCGTTGTGATAACAGATCTTGTGTATCATGAGGGCAACTATAAGCGATAATACTCGCCTATTAACAAACAATCCATCAACAATAAGGCATGACGAGTAAAACTACATCATGCCTATTGTGAGCTTATACGCTGTTAATACCTTTATATGGATGCTGATAGCATAACTATCAATACATCCTTACAAAGGTAAACCTTTTAGGTCAGCTATTTATTCTGCTGGAGTTGCTGCTTCTTCAGTAGCCGCTTCAGCTGGTGCTGCTTCAGTAGCTGCAACAGGTGCTTCTTGCTCAGCTTTGCCGCCTGCTTGAGTCTGTGCGTATTCTTTACCAGCAATGATCGCATCAGCCATAGAAGTTACATACAAAGTCACTGCACGGATAGCATCATCGTTTGCTGGGATGATGTAATCAACGTTATCTGGGTTTGAGTTGGTATCAACGATACCGATAACTGGGATACCTAGATTTTTGGCTTCTTTGATAGCAATCGCTTCATGATCTACGTCTACAACGAAGATTGCGTCAGGTAGGCCGCCCATGTCTTTGATACCGCCTAGTGAACGCTCAAGTTTTTCCATATCACGAGTACGCTCTAACGCTTCACGCTTAGTAAGCTTAGCGAAAGTACCGTCTTCTGCTTGTTTTTCTAGCTCTTTTAGACGGTTGATTGACTGGCGAAGTGTTTTCCAGTTAGTCAACATACCACCTAACCAGCGATGGTCAACATATGGCATGCCAGCGCGGGCAGCTTGTTCACGGATGATACCGCTAGCAGCGCGTTTAGTACCAACGAACAATACTTTGTTTTTCTTAGCAGCTAAGCCGTTTACGTAAGTCAATGCTTCGTTAAACGCTTTTACAGTGTGCTCTAAGTTGATGATGTGAATCTTGTTACGTGCACCAAAGATGTACGGTCCCATTTTTGGGTTCCAAAAACGTGTTTGGTGACCAAAGTGAGCGCCGGCTTGTAGTAAGTCGCGCATTTCGATTTTGGTTGGATTCTTTGTAGCCATGTGAAATTCCTAGTGGTTGGGTTATGCCTCCACATCACAAAAACTGCCTATCTAGCGACACGCATCTGCTGAGGGTCAATGCTTATGAATACCGCACTAACTTTTTGCAAATTAATCAAGTCGCCAAACACCCAGCAATTTTTTGCCATGATGTGTGTGTCATTGGTTGATGGGTTGGTTTAAAAAACGAGCTATGATTTGAACTTAACGATAAACACTAAATTATAAAATAGCTGCGCTGTATTTTATCATAAAAGCACAGCTCACTGCTAGCGCTATTATCATGAGCCGCACAAGCTAAATATCAAATAAATGAACAAGCTATGGGACATAGCTTTGGATAAAAACCATAAAAAAAACGACGCTTTAACGTCGTTTTTTTCGCTGATTACTATCATTAGATCCACAAACAGCTACGTTCAGTGCCATGCTCAGAGGATCAAACACGCCCTAAGCGATACAGATACCAATCACAGCCTTGTAGCCACGCCACGTAAATGGCGTGATATAGCTTTGGCGATCTTTAGGCAAATAAGACACACTAGGTGCGCTCTCAACAATCTGTGGCGGAGAAATAATAAACTCTGAACCGAATTCGGTACGCGCATTACCAGAGATGGTGTTGGCCATTTCACCGAGCAAATCTTTCATCATAGTGATGGAAGAGTCAGGCTCACCCATCACCTTTATCACTTCTCGCAACATCACGCTTGGCGCACTGACATAGACGCAACCTTCAAGAGGCCCTGATATCTTAATGACACCGCTATAGTCAAAACCAATCGCGCTTTTATTGTTGTTCAAATAAGGGGTATCAATAGATACTTCTGAGCCATCGATCTGCGCAAAAAATGCATTGATCGAGCTCAAAAACACACCCAATTTTTCTACTTTAAACATAATATATTAACATCCATCTTTATTACGTGGCAGCAGCCTCATTAGTCCTGCAAACAAACCACAATCTCGCCAATTTGCGAGTGCCAAGTGATGGGAATGATAAAAGAACGCTCATCGTTCGGCAACACAATACTTTGCGGTGCGCCTTTGAACACAAATGGCACAGAGATATGAAACTCTGAGCCAAACTCTTTGCGCGCATTACCCGCTATCGTATTGGCAACTTCACCAGCCAAATCGATGTAGTTTTCATCACTCTTATCAGTTTCTCCCATGCTGTCCAATATTGAAGACAGTAAATCACGGGTTGCTGAAAAATACACCACGCCTTTTTGTCCGCCTGATATACCGATAACACCCGTATAATCATGAACTTTTGGCTGTTTATTTTCTAACAAGTAAGGTGTGTCAGCAACAAGCTCTTCTCCACCAAACTGATTAAAATAGTTACCAATAATACTTAAAAAAATCTGTAGCTTTTGTTCTTTCATAATGACATCTGCTTTAGTCGATGAATGGTATTAGTCTTGCATCAGCTCATACAAAGACTCTACAAGCTCCTCTTCTGAAAAGGGCTTGCATAAGAAACCACTGGCACCCAATGATAATGCTTCGATGCCAGTGGCTTTATCAGACAATGCTGACACCACTAAAATACGTACATTGGGATCAATCGCAATTATTTTTTCAATACATTCCAGACCGTCCATTTGTGGCATGGTCAAATCCATCGTAATCACATCAGGACGATGGATGTTGAACTTCTCAATGGCTTGCACACCGCTGGTCGCCGTAGCAACTAGCATGAACTGACCTGAATCATAAGCGCGCTGAATACGGTTTCGAATGATATTAGAATCATCAACAATCATTAATTTATACATAACGTCTTTCTTATCCTTAATTAAACTTTAGGTAAGGTAATGGTAAAGCGAGTCATTTGACCAAGCTCACTATTGACATTGAGCTTACCGTCATACTCTTTTACTTGGGCTTTGATAATATCCAAGCCAACACCGCGACCACCGTCTTCATCAGCTTGGTCTTTAGTGGAGAACCCTGACGCAAACAATTGTTTTAATAGCTCATCCTGATTCAGCTGAGCGGCAGCTTCTGCACTGAAGCGACCTTTAGTGATAAGTTTTTGGCGAATGCTATCGTAATCGATACCTTGTCCGTCGTCCTGCAAAGTAATAATGAGGTCGCGGCTGTCACCTTGTACTTCTAAATCAATAGTACCCACGGCTGGCTTATCAGCTGACTGACGTACTGCAGGTGTCTCGATACCATGCACCACGGCATTACGTAATAGCTGAATACTTATTTCTTTCACGACATTTTTGAGATGGGCTGGTATCGCCACCTGTGCTAACGTCTGACTATTCAATTGCACTTGCTTACCCTGTCTTGCCGCGATGTCTTTGGCAAAATCACGATAAAAAGACAGCTGATCGTCATTCGACTCATCACTTAAATCAATATCATTACCACCGGCAATAGCCATGTTTATGGCTGAATCATGGATCGCCGGATTTTCGCTAACGGTAACTTTTGGCTTCTGAATATCTGATGCAGGCGTGGCTCGTGGCGCTGCTGATTTAGTCGCATCGGCGCTTTTTGACACACTGGTGTTTTTTGGTACAGCTTGATTGATACGTTCACCTAACGTTTCAATAGTATTAGATAGGCTAAGCAAGTCATCTAAATGTACAGCTAACGGCAAGAAGTTATTACCTGATAGCTTGCCTTGATTTTGCAACACATCAAGTTTGTCTTCCGCATCGGAGGCAATTTTGGTAAAGCTGTGTAGCTTTAACGCAGAAGCTTCACCTTTTAAGCTATGCATTTCACGATAGATGGCTTTTAATTTACCTTCCAGTTCGAATTGTGAGCTACCTGGATTTTTCAAAATATTATTCATCTTGTCGATGTGCACTTTGGTATTACTAATAAATTCGTTAATGATTTTTGGATTGACGTTTAAGATGGTCGTTAACATCTCAATCTGCATATCATTTTGTGAGCGCTCTTTTTCTAGGCGCTGTTCTAAATATACCGCATCTGATACGTCATTGACGTTGACGAGGATACGAGCGATGTCTTTATCTTCATAAACTCGCGAAAACTTAAAGTCTAAATAACGACTGTCGGTACCTTCTGCTCCATGAGCATTGTGCAACATGACTTTATTTAACGGGTTTAAAGAATCAACCAGCTTTTCTTTGACACGCGGATTATATAGCTGCTCAATAAATTGGCGGGTGGTATTCAGATCTTTATCAGAAATACGGCCACGCAAGACATTGGTAAAGTTTTCTCCAGCTAAGGTGTCAGTGCCGATAATATTGGTCAATGCGTGAGAATGCTGCTGACCAATGTTCAGGTCTTTATCAAGTAGGAATAGACCTGTATTAACCGTTTCCATAATTTCTTGCGTTTCGCGACGAGCGGCAAACGCTTCAGCATCCGTCTCACGTAAGCGACGTACAAAGAAGAATACGAAGATCAAAAAGTAGGTAAAGATAGCGGCAACACCAAGTACCTGAATAAGACGAATAGTCGTCGCTTGACGTTCTGCACTGTTGAATACGTCTTTTGTCAAACTATCTAAAGAATCGTTAATAAACAAACTTGATGTCTTTGCCTGTTCCACAGCCTGCGTCAATTCATCAGCAGAAGGCACCATCACATTATCAGCATCTTTTAGGTATGCCTGAATCTTAGGCTCTAGTGCTGTCCACTGCTCATTAGCAGCAGCAATGTTTGCTTGAGCATCGCTATCGATGTTTGGCAAATCATAACTTTTGCCTTCAGCATCCGTGATCGTACCACCTTGCTCGATCGCAGCAATAGAACTGGTAATCAGTGTCGTATTTTGCTCTAAACGGTTAAGGACTCGTTGTATGTGCGGGGACTTAGTATCCTCACCATAACTACTGTCTAAGTCAAAAAGATCTTTAATTACTGCCTGTGCGCTATTAGCAACTTGGTTGGTTTGGTCAATTAAAGCAGTGTTTCTTTCTAATAGGTTTGAGGTATAAAACGTAAACGCTAGCAAGGCACCAATTAGAGATAAAAATAGTGCAATTGAAATAATTAGACCTTGATAGCGCTTGTTGTCAACATTCGGTATGGTTGCCATCTGCAGAATTCCTTAATTCAATTGCTTAGTAGTAGTATCAGAAGCGCTCTTATCCGCAGGCTCGGTTCCACCCAACCAGCGCGCCTCAATCTCTTTAAATGTCCCTTTTTGTTTGAGCTTTGCAATACCTTCATCCACATTGCTAATCAGCTCATTATTACCTTTTGCCATCAAGATAACCTGCTGTGCTGATGGATTGTCTTCGCCCTCGTAAGGAACGATCGTGACATCATATTCTGGATGGTTTTTTGCAGTGAACTGCAAGATCGGTAAATCATGCAAAATGACATCTACTTTGCCTTGCATCAAATCTTCATACAATAAGTAGGCTGTACTTTGAGTCGTCATCTGGCTATATTTACCCATAGCTTTGAGCTGATCTTCTTGCTTAGAGCCTTCCATCGCCGCGACATGCATACCAGCTAAATCTTCTATGCCTTTAATTTTTGCATCACTTTTTGCATACATGATTGAAGACGGATTAAAAAAGTAAGGGGTAGATAGGCCGTATTTTTCTGCACGATCATCTTTATATGAGATACCTGATATCGCAATATCACGGCCACCTGAAGCCACACTGTCAAACATATTCTGCCAAGTCTCTTTATAAAACTCGACTTTAAACCCTTGCTCTTCTCCGATAGCACGGATTGAGTCAATATCAATGCCCTGCATATTGCCGTAGTCATCTTGGAACGAGAATGGAGGCATCGTCCCTGTGGTAGCAACCTTTAAGGTTGGCGCAGTATCAGGCAGTTTACTGACAAACGTATCTTTACTTTCTGCCGCTATCGCCTTGCCAGTCGAGTTGGCGCTTTCTTGAGTAGAAGAATTACCACATCCGAATAAGCCAACACTTAACACAATCGGTAACATCCGATATATTTGCTTCATATCCTATCCTTAAAGTTTAAGGTTTTTCTAAATTTTAGTGAATAACAATCTAGCAAGGTCGAATAATCATTAAATAATATTTGCTTACAGAAAGTTACTTGGGATAATAATTGAGCAACTCTATGATTGCAATATTTATGTTTAGAGAATACATACAAATCGTTATATATAGCAACGTACGCATATATTTATATTAAACATAAATCTATCTATTTACGTATTTTATGATTTATGGCTGAAAAATAAGCATTATTCTAATTTTATAATGGATATTTGTTTATTAAAACAAGTAAAAATGTATATACGTTTTTTTAGCATAAAGTACATAAAAAAGCACTCATAACGCCCTTGACGTTTGAGTGCTCTTTAGCAAGTAAGTAAGAAATGATTTAATTGATCATTCAATAACTCATTTGGGACTTATTCGGCATCATCAAGATTTAAATTACGATCTATCTGCCAAATCAAAAAGCAACCGAGACTCATTAAAGAAAACATGGCAATACCGATTTTAAGTACTGGATTGACCGGAAATAGATTCAACAATAAACCGCCAAAAATACCCACGGAGAACATAAGCGAACCTTGCAATGCACTCGCCATACCTGCGCGGCGTTTTTGGAAGGCTAAAGCAATCGCAGAGGCATTCGGCTGCGTCAAACCAAGACCTGCAATACAAAAGAAAATACAGACCAATACTAGTGGTAGCCAGGCATCAGTACCCAAAAACAGACCAATCACGAATAGCAGGCCTGCAGAAATAACCTGCATCATCGCACCAAAACGCAGAATACTCAGGATACGAAAACGATTGGTCAGCCATTGATTCAGCTGAGTCAAACCAACAAAGCCTGCCGCATTCATGCCAAAGAGCCAGCCAAAATGCGTCGCCGATACCCCATATGTATCCATGATCAATTCAGAAGCCGAGCTGATATAAACAAACATCGCACCCATCAACAGACCGCCACCAATCGCAGGATAATTAAAGGTGCGATCTTTCAGTAAGTCCCAGTATTGACTCAGGACTTCTTTGGCAGGACGCACATTACGGTTTTCTTCAGTCAGTGTTTCAAAAAAGAAAAATTTGGTGAGTAATAAGTTGAGCGTGCCAAAAGCCGCTAAAAACCAAAAAATAGAGTGCCATGTAAAAAAACGCAAAAATACCGCACCAAGTGATGGCGCTAATATCGGTGCTAAACCCATCACCAATATCATGATAGAAAAGGCTTTGGCAGTTTGTTTGGCTGTTAGGCGATCGCGAATCGCGGCACGGGTAACCACAGCCCCCACGCAAGCACCCAGTGCCTGAAGGGTGCGTCCCACAAACAATACATATTCATCGTTCGTGGTTGCACAGATGATTGATGCGATGACATACAACGTCATACCTATATATAGAGGTTTGACGCGACCGACACGATCACTAAACGGGCCATAAAACAGCTGACCAAACACCAAGCCCAAAAAATACGCTGGCACAGAATTGGCCATAAAGGCAGTGGATACACCAAAGTCATCTGCCATCGAGGGTAATGCTGGCAAATACATATCAATAGACAGCGGCCCTACTGCCACTATGAGTCCGAGCATCATGATCCATGCTACAGGCAAATCGGCAGAGCGCACTCGTTCAGAAGCAAGTGGTTTATTGGGCAAAGAAGACTTTGGAGCAGACATAGTGAGACCGTTTTGTATAATGGTTATTATTTTATTATTCAAGCTTTGCGTGTGGCCAGTTTTTATTCAGGATAAAGGTATTCAAAATAAAAACTGGCAGCAAATCAATAATGCATATTTATGCACAGATACACAAGCAGACAGTGTTATATCTTACTGTCTGCTTGTATTTCAATAGCCATATGATGTTAATAAAACAAACACTAACAACAAAAACAACCTTTCACGAAGTACCTAAGATTTCTAACGGAATTGGCGCTTGGCAAATGCAGTGCTGGCTTGCTTGGCTTTTCTGAGCGCAAGCTTACGGTTGCGACCTAACATCATCTTTAGCTGCCAGACTTTTTCTTGATATAACGTCAACGCTGATTGTTCGTACATCGCATTGATGACACGCTTACTGGCCAGTACGGCATCTGGTGAGCGCTCTGCAAATTCAGCAGCGAGCTGTTGTGCTTGTGCTAAGGGTGTCTCGCTACAATGACTGACGAGACCTAACTCTTTGCCTTCGGTTGCATCAATCGTACGGGCACTCATCGCCAGCTCTTTTAAGACATCGACGCGAACCACGCCCAATGCAGACTGGGTCAATCCCATATCAGGCACGAGCCCCCACTTGGCTTCCATAATAGACAAGTTACAATCAGGATGACTGATGCGCACATCACACGCCAGCGCCAGTTGTAGCCCTGCACCAATACAATACCCTTCTAGTACCGCAATCACAGGGACAGGCACATCACGCCAAACCAAACAGACGCGCTGAAAGAGGCTCTGCCAAGGTTTCATTAACTCCCAAAGTGCAAAAGCTTTGTTTTTTGGATGGTTTAAGTCGCTCAAATCGATACCTGCACAAAACGTATCTCCAGCACCATTCAAAATCACCGCACGTATCGTTTTATCTTTGCTAATGCGCCCTGCTACTTTGATCAACTCATCTATCATCTGAAAACTCATGGCATTCTTTTTTTCAGGACGGTTTAAAGTAACGGTTAAAATATGGTCAGTCACACTCACTTGTAACGTTTTATACTGGTACGTGGCAATCGCGTTCATAACAATTCTCATTAATAAGTGAAGTAAATAGTCTGCTAATGATGCCAATATAACAGGGTTATATCTGCCATATCATATGAATAACTGACTGTCAGGATACCGCCCATCTATCAATCAATAGAAAACAGCCAATTTGCAGACAAAACCATCTGATATCTTATCTGCCTCAAATCATCTTCCACGTCATATCATTTTCACTCAGACGATGATAATTCAGCTGCGCATAAGACGATAAATCCAGCGCTTGTAAGTTATTTAATGCCGTTAATAACGCTTCATAATAGGGCTCAAGCATCGCAAACTGTGCAGGCGTAGTGTGCTGAATATTCAACAAGCTCTTGTCTTCCAAATCTTGGCTGGCCTGACGTAGCTCTGGTACACCAGTATAGCGACTACCGCCTAAGATGCGATGGGCAATTTGTGCAAGGGCACTACGGTCACGGGCATCCCACGCTTGAGTGAGGGCGCGCTTTTCCTCATTGATCGTATCGAGCATCATAATTATGAGCTTGGCTGCGAGATCCGGTTTATTCGCTGAGCGAGTCAGCGCATCTTGCCAGTCTAAGATATGGGAGGTGCTCGTATCATTAGCGCTTAGGTTGAGGTTTATGTGCTCGTCTAACTTATCCTCGGTACTTGCTAGTACCTCATGATTGCTGCTGCCTGATATTTGGTACGGAGGATACAGTAGCGATGCTTGTCTTTGCTGTTGATAGCGCAAGCTTTCATAGCGTGGCTGGCTTTCGCGCAGCGTTCCTTGTCTATAGTCCTCACGAGGCTGGCTGTCCTTTAGATAGTCATCACGGATTTTTTTTAATGATAAAGGTCGGGTTACTTTTTGCTGATTGATAGCTTCGGACACCTGACCATTATAATCGTCACTACCTTTAACCATCGGATAAGCCGGTGCTGCAGTGCCTACATACGAACCTAAAGATTTTTCCACAGCGGTATTCGTTAAGGGGTCAGTTTGTACATCAAAACCTTTTGCATCAAAATCTTTAGTAGCGATATCAGTACCGACATCAGTACTGATATTTTGAGTACCAGTATTTTGAGTACCAACTTCTTGCTCTGGATTGGCTCCAGCCACAGCGGTTAACTGCGGCACTGTCGTCGTGCGCCCTAGCCATTTTTGTAGCACTTGTAACAACTGTGGTTGGCTAATGGGCTTACCCACATAATCGTTAATGCCACTCGCCATGAGTTTATCGCGCTCGTCAGCCAATCCATGTGCTGTCAACGCAATAATGGGAATACGATTATCAGCATTCTCGATATTACGAATTTGTCGAGCGGCTTCATGCCCTGACATCCGCGGCATTTGTATGTCCATAAATATCAAGTCGATGCTGTTTTTATCCTGAGCATTAGCTTTACTCTGAGTAGTGCTTTTGTCTTCATTATTGTTATCTTCAGAGTATAGGGAACTGCTGGCGGCTTTACCCACTTCGTCGCGCGTTTCCGCTTTTGAAATTTGGGTCTTTTTCGACAAACTTTGCTTATCAGCTTTGGCGGTTTTGATATTTTTGGTTTGTTGCTTGCTGATAAGCTCTATGGCTTCAAAACCACTATTCGCCGTAATCACCTGAATGCCAAGCTCACTAAGTAAGGCATCGAGCACCAGTAGGTTGGGCAGATGGTCATCAACTGCCAGCACGGTCACGCCTTTCCAGCGCGGCTCTTGCATATTTTTGGGTGCGCTGCGCTTCTGCGTATCAAGCATACCGTAGAGTTGGCGTTTGTCTAACGGCTCATACAATATATTGGCATGATAACGATTTAACAGCGCTTGATCGGCAGCGACCTGATAACCAAACACTGCCAGCTTGCCTTGATAATGCAGGCGAATCTGTTTGAGCAGCGCCATCATATCGTCTTGTTTGTCATCATCGACGATGACCCAATCCCAATAATTGCCGCGCTCTTTTAGTGACTCAAGCACGCCTGGCAACGAATTGGCTTGGGTCAGCTTAATCGGTAAGTACTGCAAGCTGGCTTTGAGTACCTGTATCGAAGCAGGATGATTAATCCATACCAACACATTAAACTCATCCGTGGCACTTGCCAGCGGTGCTAACACGGGTAGCGCAATCGTCTGCCCAGTAGCCGCCTCTAGCACATCGACATGGGCTGGCATTCGAAACCAGAACGTCGCGCCTTGATTGGCAATGTTCTCTTGTGCATTATCATAAAAACCAATATCACCGCCCATCAAACGGGTTAGTTGCTTAGAGATAACTAGGCCTAAACCTGTACCACCATACTGGCGGGTAATTGATGGATCGCCTTGGCTAAAGCTTTGGAACAGCATTTTTTGATCGGCCAAAGAGATGCCTTTACCACTGTCTTGTACGCTAATCATCAAGTAATTGTCGCGATGGTCATCTAAGCTGACACGCACCACCACATCGCCACTGTCTGTGAACTTAATGGCATTGCCCACGATATTGGTCAGTACTTGTTTGAGGCGCAAGGCATCACCATTCACGCGCATCGGCACATCATTATAGAACAGCACCGCCATACGCAGACCTTTTTCCGAGGATACCGGTGACAGCATGTCGACCACATCATAGATGGTGTCATACAAATCAAATTCATGACGATCGAGCACCAATTTGCCCGCTTCGATTTTAGAAAAGTCCAAGACATCATTCACTAAAGCAAGCAAGTGCGCTGACGATTTTCGTATGGTCTGCACATACAAGTCTTGTTCAGGATTGAGCTCGCCATGACGCGCTAGCAAATTAATAAAGCCGTCAATACTATTTAATGGTGTGCGCAGCTCATGGCTGATATTGGCCAAAAATGCAGATTTGGCTTGGCTGGTTGAGATGGCGGCATCACGTGCATTTCTAATAGAAATGTTTTGCATTTCCATCTCATCAAAGGCCAAACGCAAGTCATCTTCGGTTTGCTCAGCGTGGTCCTTAAGCTCTTGAAAGCTACCATGCAAACGGCGTAGAGTCCTAATCAAATCCTGTTGTAATAAATTCAGCTCACCAGTTGACTCGACCGAAGCGGGTTGGTATAGATTGTCGACATGGGTACGTTGTAATTGCAGGCGCAACTCATAAATTGGTGCAATCCAACGTTTTGAATAAATATTCAAACTCAGCAACAAGATTAAAATAGTAAACAAGCCAGTAATGACCAGTGCCATGGCGATGCGGTAACGGGCGATATAGAGCGGTTCGTTGTCCATATCAATCATTAACCACAGCTGCTGACCGTCAAAATCACCCAGCATGCTGCCATAGGCGGTACCGATAGGTGTTGGCTTTTGCGATAAGAACTCCCCTGTCGTGGCGATCAGAGGCCACGCTTCATTCGCCCCATAGCCTACCGTCACCAGTACTTGATTGCCCTCGTCAATAATCGCAATACGCTGTACATGCTGCTCCGACTGCATAAGCCCAAGCCTATCTTGGAGGCCGCTAAGTGTAACAGCTGATTTTTGCGGTGTCTCATTTGCCTCACTTGTATTGACCTCATCTATCGCTTGCTGACGCTGCTGCTCTAGTAGTTCGGGAATACGCTCGGCAATCGTGGGTGTATAACGAATAAGCATCGCCTCTGCTAATGCTTCTTGCTCTGAGTTGCTGGCACGCATGGTTTCGTGAAAGACCAAGATACCACCGACCGCTGCTAATAAACAGATCGGCAAAAACACCAATATAATCAGCTGACCATAAGCGCTGCTGGTATCGAAACGTTTCTTGTATGCCATACTGGTGTTACTCTCCACTGATATTTTTGCGATAAATACTCATGCTGCTTTCACGTCTTATGCCGCAGCCAATAACTGGTGCTCGATATTATCTTAACAGGATTTTATGAGTGGCTGTTAAACATTCATAGCGCGTACCTTAACCTTTATAATCCTGATAAGAGAACCCTCATCCATTGCTAATTTTGACAGTATCCATGTTCAAGTCTTTAATATCAGTAGCAATGCATTTACCAATAATACCTGATGTCATCAGCGCGGCTGAAAACAAAATGATATAATGACGCAACTTTTTATTTGTCATCATTTATACCTCGTCATATGACCAGATTAACGGCGTAATTACGACCCTCGCACTAATTGACTGGCTGACGATTGAGTAACAACCTTTATAGTAGCAGTCTCAGAATTTATAGGGATGGTCTCAAGCGATTGTTGGACGATAACAACAGTGTGTTAATCAGCAAGCCGTTATTTAAAACGCGGTGCTTCAGACGACTGTTAAATGAATAACGCTCTAAAAAAATACCTAATATTAAAGAAATTGTCCTCTAAAAAACCAATAAGGATACCTTATGTCCACGACGACCACGTCAAATGCCAACTTTATCACGCAAGTGACTGCCCTTGCCGATTGCGTCGGTCAAACACCATTGGTGAAACTTCAGCGTCTGCCTGAGCAGGAGCACATTACAAACGGTGCGGTTTTGCTCGCCAAACTTGAGGGCAATAATCCTGCTGGCTCTGTCAAAGACCGCCCTGCTTTTAATATGATTTACCAAGCGGAACAGCGCGGCGACATAAAGCCTGGAGATATGCTGATTGAAGCCACCAGTGGCAATACAGGCATTGCGTTGGCTATGGTCGCTGCGATGCGTGGCTATCCGATCACCCTACTGATGCCAACCAACTCGACTCAAGAGCGCAAAGACGCCATGATTGCTTATGGTGCGACGTTGATTGAAGTGGACGAAGGTATGGAAGCGGCGCGTGATTTAGCATTGCAGATGCAAACGGATGGCAAAGGCATCGTCTTAGATCAATTTAATAATCCTGATAACAGACAAGCCCATTATCTAACGACTGGCCCTGAGCTATGGGCGCAAACTGCGGGTAAAATTACCCACTTTATTAGCTCGATGGGCACGACTGGTACTATTACCGGTGTCTCGCAATACCTAAAAGAACAAAACCCAGCGATTAAAATCATCGGGCTGCAACCTGACGAAGAAGCATCTATTGCTGGTATCCGCCGTTGGCCTGCCGCTTATATGCCGGGTATTTTTGATGCAGACTTAGTCGATGAAGTGATGGATATTGACCAACATATCGCTGAAGTTTATATGCGCAAACTGGCCAAAACCGAAGGTATCTTCGCGGGTGTATCTTCAGGCGCTGCTGCATGGGCTGCCGTACAGGTGGCTAAAGAAAACCCTGATGCCGTTATCGCCTTTATTGTCTGTGATCGTGGAGACCGTTATTTATCGACGGGGCTGTATAGTGTCGATGACAGCGTAGACAATGCAGCACCATAATCTCGAAACTAATTAGGTTTATCTATGTCACATGCCCTACCCTCCGACCCTATATTGGTCTTTGATATTGAAACTGTCGCGGATACAGCTGCCGCGCGCCGTATTTACCCGCAGCTGGCGGATCTAAATGATGCGGACGCACTGAGCGCATTGACAGCGCTACGTACACAAGAGGCTGGGCACGATTTTATGCGTTTGCCGCTGCAACGTATTGTTTGTATTTCAGCGTTATATATAAAAGATGGCAAGTTGTCGTTGTTTTCGTTGACTGCAGATAAGTTCAGCGAAAAGGAAATTCTCGTTAAATTTTTTCGAGCGTTTAGTGACATTGAAAAATTGCCACAGCTGATCAGCTGGAATGGTTCAGGTTTTGATATTCCGGTATTGATTTACCGCGCCATGCAGTATGACTTATCAGCACCATGGCTATTTGAAGAAGGCGCACGCATCAAAAACATGCGTTTTGATAATTATGTCAATCGCTTCCATACTCGCCATCTTGATTTGATGGACAGATTTAGCCAATACGGTGCCAGTCGCCGCGAAGCGATGGATATCGTCGCAAGCTTGTATGGACTTCCCGGCAAAACCAGTGTCGATGGCAGTATGGTTGGCGATCTTGTCAGCAATGATGATTGGCAGACGCTGTCTATTTATTGCGAGTCTGACGTGATGAATACCTGGCTAATCTATCTGCGCTGGCTGCGTTTAACGGGTCAACTGTCCTCACAAGATTTTGATGCTTGGCAGCAGCAAAGCCATGACTATCTAGCAAAATACACCCAAGCCGATGGCAGTGCACGTCATCAAGAATTTATTGCTGATTGGTCATTTACGCCGTCAGTATAAGCATGATTCTTTGTACCAATCTCCGTACTCACCTTTTTAGTTATTTATTATTTATTTAAGGCAGGTTTATGCAACCCACCGATTCAAAAACATCTACCGCAGCTGATGCAACGCTGCAGGCGAACGATACCCAAACCATTACCATCCCGCCTAACAAGAAAAAATCCAAACCGTCATCAAAGACCCGTCGCCGTCTAAAAGAGGCTGAACCCTTACCGTTTAATATTGATGGGTTGTCGCATGATGGTCGCGGAGTGGCAGTATATGGCAATGGCTTAGGTGAAGCAGAAGGTCATGCCGTAGACAAGCATGGTAAAAAAGTATTTGTCAGCTTTGCTTTGCCGGGTGAAAGCGCTTTGGTCAAGCTTACCAATAGCCGAACCAGCTTTGAAGAAGGTGACGCAATCAGCATCACTGCCAACCCAAATCCTGAACGTGTGGTACCGCCCTGCCCGCACTTCGGTGTCTGTGGTGGCTGTAACTTGCAGCATTGGCAGCCAGATGCCCAGATTAATTTTAAGCAGTCTGTCCTTGCTGAAATGCTGATGCATCAAGCCAAAGCCGAGCCTGATCATTGGCTAGCACCTGTAATCGGCGATCGCCTCGGTTATCGCACCAAAGCAAGAATGGGTGTGCGTTATGTGACCAAAAAAGAAACCGCCTTGGTGGGCTTTCGTGAACGCTCAAGTAACTTTTTGGCTGAGCTAAATGAGTGTCATATTCTAGATCCTCGTATTGGCTTTGAGCTTGAAAACTTAAAAACCCTTATCAGTACTCTAGAGAGCCGTGACAAGATTGCCCAGCTTGAATTGGCGATGGGTGAAGAGATGCCAGACCTACCAGATGGCAACCAGCCAGTCGCCCTCATTGTGCGCAACTTAGCGCCGTTATCTGATGCTGATGTAGAGAAGCTAAAAGTGTTTTTTGCCGCGCGCAATTGGCAGCTGTATTTACAATCGAAAGGCGTTGACAGCATCCAGCGTATCGCCTTGACGGATGCTGATGATCTGAGTCAAAAATTTGGACGTTTGTATTACCAACTGCCAGAATACGACCTTACTTTTGAATTTATCCCAACAGATTTCACCCAAGTTAATCTATCGGTGAACCGTCAGATGACCAAACTTGCTTGTGATTTATTAGACCTAAAAGCCGGTGAACGCGTACTTGATTTGTTTAGTGGTCTAGGTAACTTTAGCTTGCCATTGGCACGATTGGTTGGCGAGACTGGCTCTGTCGTCGGTGTTGAAGGTAGCGAAGCGATGACCGCACGCGCCGCTGACAATGCACGTCGTAATGGTATCAATAACACTGAATTCTATAGCCAAGACTTAACGCAAGACTGTACTGATAAGCCTTGGGCCAATCAAGGCTTTGATGCGCTATTGATCGATCCGCCTCGCTCTGGTGCATGGGAGATTATGCAGTATCTGCCGAAATTTAACGCCGAGCGTATTGTCTATGTCTCTTGCAACCCTGCAACGCTTGCTCGCGATACAAAAGCATTATTAGAGCAAGGCTACCGTCTGACTCATGCTGGCGTAATGGATATGTTTTGCCATACTGGACATGTTGAGTCTATTGCGCGCTTTGAAAGGGTCGCTAATTAACATTGATTTTTTCGCATATTTTCTTGTATGAGTTATTAGGCATGCTATCAACACATTTTGCTTATTTATAAATTAGGTCAAAATATGCTATTAAAGTAGCCGATATGTTAATCGATATTTTAATCATAGTGACATGAGCATTACAGAGCCTCTCTTGATTTGTCGTCTTAAAATGAGATAATAATAGTCGTTCTTTCTATGCTTATAGAATTCGCATGTAGCAGTTATTAACACTCATAATCTTACATATTCTACGTACAACTCTATGGCTGCTAAAAATGGATTTTTAGCGGCTGTATTGATTTCTAGTTGCCCACTTATATATTGTATAAGTTTGGGTTTCGTACGTAGTAGATGAGGTTATAATCAATTCGAAATAGCTAAGAGGAGTCGGCTATGGTAAAAATTCGTGAAGGATTACCGTTGGTAGATGGACAGACCACACAAGCCGACAGTGCGACGTTAGCGGCACAGCTGGTTGCGAGTCAACGCTCTCATCAGTCTGCTAATAGCTATGCTCAAATTCCACTCGATATCAAATACCAACTGGCCACTCATAAGCTGCATACGACTTTTGATCGCTCTGCACAGCATGCTTACCACAGTCATGACCCAAATCTTGAAAATGAATATTTGGACAATCAGCTTTTAGATGATGCTCATATTCTCTCAGAAGAGGAGCTTGAAGCAATCGATCTAGACAATGCCAATATTGATGTACCTGCGTGGTTAGATAACGTGGCCAAGCGTATCGGCCAAGAGTCTGTGCCCAACCTCAGCGCTGCCTGTGACTTTATTCGTAGTCATATGAATACCAGCGAATCTGAGCGCTCCGGTGCTTATGTCACTGGTATCGGTATGACTGATATATTGACCTACCTTTATCAAGATGAAGATGCACTGGTTGCTGCGATGCTCTATCGCAGTGCCCGCAAATCAATCATCAGTCTGACTGAAATTGAGCAAAAATTTGGCAAAGACATCTCCACCTTGGTCAAAGATACTTTGGCAATGGGTAAACTGTCGGAAATTATCGAAAGTAACAAACGCTTAGAAGATCACTTCGTAAATAATCAGCGTGACCAATTATCAAACATCTATAGCATGCTCATCTCCGTCACCAATGACGTGCGTGTGGTGCTCATCAAGCTGGCTGAACGTACCTTCGCCATGCGCGAATTGACCTTTTCTCATTTAGAGCGGCAAAATCGGGTGGCACGTGAGGTCATGACGATCTATGCGCCACTGGCCCATAGATTGGGTATTGCCCAACTAAAATGGGAGCTTGAAGACCTCGCCTTTCGATATCTCGCCCCTGAGCGTTATAAAGAAATAGCCAAGCTGTTGTCAGAAAAACGCAGCGAACGTGAGTCTTATATTCAGCGTGTGCAAGATAAGCTCAATGAAGCCTTGGCGGAAGCAGATATCGCGGGTGAAGTGTCAGGACGCGTCAAGCACATCTATTCTATTTATCGAAAAATGAAGCTCAAAGGCTTATCCTTCGATCAGCTTTACGATATTCGTGCGCTGCGTGTGTTAGTGACCAATCCTTCCGACTGTTACCACGTTTTAGGATTGGTACACGGTCTGTGGCGCTATATCCCTGAACAGTTTGATGACTATATTACCAATCCTAAATCAAATGGCTATCGCTCGCTGCATACGGCGGTGATTGCCGAAAATAAATCGCTTGAAGTACAGATTCGTACCCATGAGATGCATTTTGAGGCTGAGCTTGGCATGTGCGCGCATGTCAATTACAAAGAAGGGCTAAAAAACAAGAAAGACAATTATCTCAACCAGAGAATCAGCTCGCTGCGTCAACTGCTTTCTATCAATAATGAAACACGTAATCAGCCACGCTCATCCATGTTGACTGGTGATGAGCTAGAAGAAATAGAGTTCGATGAAGAAGAGCAACTGGTTGATTTTGATGAACTTGAGCGCATTTATATCTTTAGTCGTGATGGTGATATTACCGAACTTCCAAAAGGCGCGACCGTCCTTGATTTTGCCTACTATGTACATACCCAAGTCGGTAACCGTGCGCAAGCCGCTCGGGTCAATCAACGCTATGTGCCTCTGACTTATCAGCTCAAAACTGGTGAGCAAGTTGAGATTATTACCAAAGCTTCTCGCGAGCCCAATCGCGATTGGCTGGTTGCCTCACTCGGTTATATTCATACCAATCGAGCACGCTCAAAGCTGCGTCAATGGTTTAATAAGCAAGACCGCGACAAAAATATTGAGATCGGTCGGCACATGCTGAGTAAAGAGCTGGAGCGTTTATCCGTCCACCCCAACAGTATTGATTTAAATGATTACACTCAGTTTTTTCACGTCAATAATACAGACGACGTCATTGTTGGTTTGGTCACAGGTGATATCAGCCTAAACCAGCTGACCAGCCATATCTCTCGTCAGCTACACTTAGAACCAGAGAGACCTGAGGAAGATTTCACACCCAGTGTCGATGCTAGAGATGCTGGCAAAATTGATGCCTATAAAATTCATATCGACGGTCTGGACAATATCGAAGTCAACTTAGCAGGTTGTTGTCATCCTGTACACGGTGAGCCGATTGCAGGTTACATCACTTTGTCACGCGGCGTTAGTGTACATAATCGGGGCTGTCCAGAATATTTGCGCCTTATCGAACGTGACCCTGAGCGCCAGATAGATGCTGCTTGGCGCGTAAAATCAGGTCGCTACCAACCCGTAGACATTCATGTAGAAGCTTATGATAGACGTGGATTGTTGCGCGACTTAACTCAAATTATCGACAAAGAAAACGTCAATATTCGTCAAGTTGAGACCCTGAGCAATGATGACAATATTGCCTTTTTAAAGTTTCATATTGAGGTGTCAGGATTGGCGCATTTGTCCAAACTCTTAGCCAAACTTGAACAGCAGCATGGCATATTACATGCACGGCGTGCGGTTGCTTAAGTAAAATGCTAAGGCTTTGCGCAAACCTATCCATTTAATAATCGAGTTATTACCAAAAACACTATGCCTGAATTGCCTGAAGTAGAAACAACCAAAACCAGCTTAACCCCTTTATTGGGGCAACAAGTGATTGATGTAAAAGTATTCCAGCCAAAGCTGCGCTGGTCTATGCCTGACGATTTAGATGCCTTGGACGGTTATACTTTGGGCAGCATCGAGCGACGAGCGAAGTATTTGATACTAGAGTTTTTACCGCCCTTATCTAAGCATAACGCTACTACTGAGCTTGATACATTGGCACCGCGGCAGCTTCTCATTCATTTGGGTATGTCCGGTAGTTTACAGCAGCACAGTAAGGGTACAGAGAAGCGAAAACATGACCATTTGGTGATGGTATTTGGTAGCACTGATAAAAAGCAAATACAATTACACTATCATGATCCTAGACGCTTTGGCTCGGTGCTGTGGCATGAGGATTATGGTGCTAAGCTATTAGATCACTTGGGTGCTGAGCCTTTATCAGAGGAATTCACTGCTGATTACTTGTATCAGCTCATCCAACGCACGAATCTATCTGATAAAACCGCCATTGGAACTACGGCTGGTAAAAAAACAGCGAGTAAAGCAAAATCGAAAAAGCGGCCAATCATGCGAGCCATCAAATCCGTCATTATGGAGCAGCAAGTGGTCGTTGGCGTTGGCAATATATACGCGACCGAAAGTCTGTATTTATCAGGGATTCATCCTGCGACCCCTGCTCATCAATTATCGTATGATGATATTGTTATTTTGGTCGATCATATTAAAACCATTCTACAAAAAGCGATAGCGCTTGGTGGCTCGACCTTACGAGATTTCACGGTCGCTAGCGGGCAAACTGGGTATTTTCAACAGACTCTAAACGTCTATGGTAGACAGGGTGAAGCTTGTCCGCACTGTCAAACGACGCTAGAAAATATCAAGCTAAATGGACGTGCTAGCGTTTACTGCCCCGACTGCCAGCCCCTAGCGTAGTAAGGGAAATGCTACGACATACTTGATAAGCATTAATGTTATCAAGCCTCACTGATACAGTAGAAAATATTTTTTAAGGTTAGGGTCTGTTGAACATTCAAATGTGGAACTGGCAGTGGCTAAAATCACCCCAAACGTTGTTGTAAACCTAGCTAAGGTCTCGACATTATCGTCAGTTTACGCCTAGTTTGATGCGATTTTAGCAATCAGCAGTCCTAATATTTGAATATTCAACAGACCCTAGTAAAGTTTGTGATTACAGTAGCTGTATCACACGCATTTTTGTTGCTTATTGGCCCACGTCTTGCTTTAATAGTGAAAGAGCTTACATAAATAGTGCAAACCATTTATTTATCTGTAATAATTAATCTATTTATCGTTGCCGCATTGCTTGTATAGGGAAATTTTCTCTGTATGAAAATAGCAGCAGCCATCCATTATACTGCTTACGAGTTCTAGGATATCATTATGACTGTTAAAGCCCATACACAGCGCACCGTCAAGCGCAAAATTTTTACCCTGATTACAAGCGTAAGCTTGATTGTGGCCAGTATGCAACCTGCTTTGGCAGCGATAGAAATAGATGAAGATGACTTTGGGCCTTCTTACGGCACTATGGCAGTAGATACTATCGTTGGCAAGCCACTGGGTTTAGTGACTGCCGTGGCTGGTACGGCAGCTTATATTGTCAGCCTCCCTTTTTCTCTAATCGGTGGTAACGCTGATCAAGCTCAGCAGAAGCTATTTGTAGAGCCTTGGGATGCGATGGGACGGTGCTTAGGCTGTACGGTTGCCGAAGACAACTATTATAAATCGCAGGTCGTTGACAATAACGTTGTGCGTATCGTCGTTGATCAACCATCAGAGATTATTATTAATACCAATGACTATGTTGTTGTTAGACCCTAAACATAACTACCATTAAATAGTTATAAAAAATCCAATAAAAAAAGGCTAACATGACGTTAGCCTTTTTTATTTTTTAATCTGACGGTCAGTAAAATGTGTTTACTTATTAATATTGCCAAGCTTAGCGCTAATTTCACGAAGCAATTGCACTTCTTCTGACGGCTCTTCTATTGCTTCTTCTATTGCTTCTTCTACCTCATCTGCACGGCGTAATCTGTTGACCATTTTTACCATCATAAAAATAATAAATGCCAAGATTAGAAAGTTAATCAGTACGGTAATGAAGCTACCGTAAGCCAATACAGGAATGCCAGCAGCTTTGAGGGCATCATAGGTTCTTGCCACACCTTCTGGCGCATCACCCAATATCAAAAACATATTCTTGAAATTAATTTCGCCGCCAACGATAAAAGCAACAATGGGCATGATCACGTCTTCTACTAAAGACGTTGTGATCGTAGCGAAAGCCCCCCCGATGATTACACCGACGGCCAGATCCATCACATTACCCTTTAAAGCAAATTCTTTAAACTCAGATACCATACTCATAATTTCTCTCCTTAAAAATCTTATCGACCATAAGATAAGCGTATAAATGATGAATCTAACTTGGGATTTCAATAATAACCGTAAAATTACTTTTTTTTACTAAATGATATCCGACTATTGTCTTTTTATTCTATGTAAAATGCAACACAAAAAAAAGCAGCATAGAATAGTTGGTATACTACTATTCTATGCTGCTCACTATATATCTTTAATGCGGAACCAAATAATGGATAACCACTATTTATTGTTCAATATTACGCACCTTTCTTACGACCATGACGCTTACGCTCACTTTCAGTCAAGTAACGCTTACGTAGACGAATCGCTTTAGGTGTTACTTCAACCAATTCGTCATCTTGGATGAACTCAAGTGCTTGCTCAAGCGTAAACTTAACTGCTGGAGTCAATGTCAATGCTTCATCAGTACCACTAGCGCGAACGTTAGTTAACTGTTTAGCAGTCGTTGGGTTAACAGCCATATCATCGTTACGTGAGTTAAGACCAACGATCATACCTTCGTATACTTCAAGCTGTGGCTCAGCGAATAATTTACCGCGCTTTTGCAAGTTGAACAATGCAAAGCCTAGGCAAACGCCTTTAGCCATAGAAACGAGTACACCGTTAGAGCGGCCACCAACATCACCAATTTTCTGTGGACCATAATGTGAGAAGCTTGACGTCATGATTCCTGAACCTGATGTTAAGGTCAAGAATTCAGAACGGAAACCGATCAAACCACGTGCTGGCATAGTTGCTTCAATACGCATACGACCTTTGCCATCAAGTTCCATGTTAGTCATCTCGCCTTTGCGTAGACCAACCTGCTCCATGATAGAACCTTGATGCTCATCTTCAATATCGAACACAACGTTTTCATACGGCTCTTGTAGTTTACCGTCAACTTCCTTAACGATAACTTCTGGGCCTGAAACACCCATCTCAAAACCTTCACGGCGCATGTTTTCGATAAGTACAGATAAGTGAAGCTCACCGCGACCTGATACTTTGAATTTATCTGGAGACTCAGTGTCTTCTACACGTAGTGCAACGTTATGAATCAATTCACGCTCAAGACGCTCACGAATATTACGTGAAGTCACAAACTTACCATCACGACCAGCGAACGGTGAGTTGTTTACTTGGAAGTTCATTGATACGGTTGGTTCATCAACCGTTAGTGCTGGTAATGCTTCAACGTTAGCTGGATCACAAATCGTATCTGAGATATTAAGTGCATCAATACCAGTGATACAAACGATATCACCAGCTTGTGCATCTTCAACATCAATACGATCAAGACCATGATAGCCCATGATTTTTAAAATACGGCCATTGCGCGTGTTGCCATGCTTATCAATAACAGTTACTTGTGTATTAAGTTTAACTTTACCACGCTGAATACGACCAATACCGATAACACCAACGAAGCTATTGAAGTCAAGGCTTGAGATTTGCATGCGGAACGGTGCATCTGCATCCACTTGTGGTGGCTGCACGACATCAACGATAGTTTTGAACAGTGGCGTCATATCATCAGCTAAATCATCAGCTTCTAAGCCTGCAATACCATTCAATGCTGACGCATAAACAACTGGGAAATCAAGCTGCTCATCAGTTGCGCCTAGGTTATCGAACAAATCAAAAATTTGATCCATTACCCAATCAGGACGCGAACCAGGACGGTCAATTTTGTTGATAACAACAATAGGCTTTAGACCTTGCTCGAACGCTTTTTGCGTTACGAAACGAGTCTGTGGCATTGGGCCATCAACAGCATCGACCACTAGAAGTACACAGTCAACCATCGACATGACACGCTCAACTTCACCACCAAAATCGGCGTGACCTGGGGTGTCAACGATGTTGATGCGATACTCTGTATCCGAAGATTTATCTGTCCAGCGGATAGCTGTGTTTTTAGCCAAAATGGTAATGCCACGTTCTTGCTCAATATCGCCTGAATCCATTGCACGTTCAGCAATGTTTGCACGATCGCCAAAAGTGCCAGATTGATGTAATAGTTTATCAACCAAAGTTGTCTTACCGTGATCAACGTGGGCAATAATTGCGATGTTACGCAGGTGTTTGATATCGTTCGCCATATAAAATGCTCTTTTCGTCTTAAAAAAAATGCAGTAGCAGTAAGCACCGCTGGATAAACTTTTACCATCAACCAGAGAGATATGACTACAGGACTTTTAAATGAGTACACAATAGGTGAGTTCATTTAATTAATAGTAGTAAAATCAAATACCTATGCTGGAAAATCCATCGTACAGATAGCTATGCTAATGTACACTTTGTTAATCTACAAAGTGTTTGGGTCGATAGTATAACATTATTGCACGATAAATTTATGTAATAACTTACTTTTCTCAGTACATAAATAAAAAAAAGCCACCCATTGGGCAGCTTTTTTTGTAACGATATAACTTAGAAGATAATTATCTAACTATTATTTACTGAACAACCATATCTTTAGTTTGTTCAACAGTCATAGTTTTGTCACCAGTAATGATGGCATAAACACGACGGTTCATAGCGCGACCTTCTTCAGTGTCGTTTGGTGCGATTGGTTGGTCATAACCATAACCAACTGTTGATAGACGGTTTGGAGCAATACCAAATTCGTTAGTCAACATAGATTTCACAGCAACAGCACGGGCTTCAGACAGACGTTGGTTATAACGTGCTGAAGGACCAGTTTTAGAAGCATGACCTTCTACGCGTGCAGTTGAGTTAGGGTACTCACGCATCTTCTCTGCTACTTTAGCGATTTCAGGCTTGTACTGGTTTTTGATAGCTGATTTATCGTTATCAAAGAATACACGAAGTTCCATTTTCAGTTCGTCAGTAATATCTACTGGTACTGGGCAACCACGCTCATCAACAACAACATTCATTGGAGTGCCTGGGCATGCATCGATGCTATCAGGTACGCCATCACCGTCAGAATCAAGATCAGATTCAACAACAACGATTGGTGCAGTATCAACCATAGGCTCTTCCATTGGAGGAACAGCTACTGTAGGTGCTAGATGGCCACCAAGTACAACTTCTAGACCGGCTAGAGCCATGCCTTCCCACCAGTTGTTATCGAAGTTATGAATCGCACGAGCTTCACCACGTAGGCTTAACGCATCGTTGATGCGATACATAGCACCTAGACCTAGGTTACCGATAGTATCTTTTGAGCTTGATACTTCAGTACCAGCATCAACCGTGTCGCCATTAGAAGCAATGTAACGCTCTTGGTTTTCTACTTCGATTTTAGACTGACCAGCACCAACTAATACATAAGGCTTAAGTGCGCCATCAGTATAACCAGTGAATTCTTCAGTACCGATTAAGAAGTTACCAGAGATCATGGTTTGTTCAACGTCAAAACGGTTGATACCAGCATCTGCAGAATCTTCAGACGCTTCGCCGTTTGCATTAGAAACACCATATTCTACTTGGAACTGAGTAGAAGGAGTTAGCTCGATACCTAGTGCAGCACCAGTATATAGGCTACTTTCTTTGGCTACGCCGCCGTTGTTGTTACCACGTGAGCCATCACCAATTTGATCGCCATTAGCGTTTTCATAAAGGTTTTTACCAGTACGTAAGATGTCACGCTGTTTGTCAGCTGTGTCACTGATATCGTCAGTAACGTGATAACCTAATAATAGTGGGCTAATAGTAACGCCAGCATTAGCTGCTAAAGGTGCAACTGATGCAGCAACCAGAGCTAGAGCAATTTTATTCAATTTCATGGACTTCCTCCAAAGGATAATTTTAGTGATGCGTTAAGCAAAACCACTTCTCAAGATGCTCCAGAATAGACATCTTTTACGAATTTTAAATGACAAAGCAAAACTAATTTAGAAGTAGCTTAGCGATTATCGATTCAGTTTACAACTTTTTTCGTTAACGAGCTACACATTATTACACGATAATGTCGTAACTAAAACACAATAACCAGCTTAAGTTACTGAGAACAAACACACCTTACGTTTTTTACCTTTTGTGTATGAGCTCGCAATAGACTTTCAACCAAAGTGTCTGTGTTGGTTGAGGGTATTTTAATACAACTGGTACCTTTTCTCTATTGTTAAAATTACCTATTCACTAATTGAAACATTTTTTGACAGTAGACATATATTCTGTTTATATTGTAATAACAAACATTAATCTAATTTTTATCTTTGGCTAAAATGATAAGTACATAGACGATTAATATCTCAGCAACCTAAATATTATTAACAAAAATATTTATGAGGCTTAATCACAGGTATTGATCACATTCATTCTGACAAAGTGTCAAATACATTATTTGTTACAAGTAATAATCCTATGGCTATAGTATATAAAATATCGTCAAATTACCAACAACTATCTGCATATATTTTACTTAAATTTATTTTAGGTAAGAATAAACTTGCTCACCCATCCATTGTGATACCAAGGGCTAAGATTTATTTTATAAATGATAAACAAATCACATTGAATAAGAATTTTATGCTCGATAGACGTATGTCTAAAAGCTCAAGCCAAAATGGCTTTACATTAATAGAGCTCATCGTGACCGTAGCAGTATTAGCAATTATCATGATGATTGCCGCACCCGCTATCTTGACACAATTGGCACGCATGGAAGCTCAGCGTATCAGGTACGGAATAACAGACACGCTAAAATTAGCGAAAGCGGAAAGCGTCATTCGTCGCCAAAACTTATTAGTGTGTTTGTCGGATGGCAATGGTTTATGTCATAAGAACAGCAATAAAACCTTGCTGCTCTTTGTAGATAACAACGATAACCAGCATTTTGATAAAGGGACAGACGAGTTGTTAGAAACACAAAACCTGAATCCCAAATATGGTACCTTGCATCTACGTGCAGGAAAACGTCGTTACGTCAGGTTCTATGGTGATAGCGGTAAACCACGCGGGCATTTTGGTCATTTTAAGTATTGTGCAAACTCAACATACAGCCAGGCGATGTATCAAATATCATTCAGTCAAGGCGCTAATATTACTTTTAAGCCTAATGACAGCCATCCGACTGGGTGTGGTGACTAACATGCTTTGAGGTTAAAGCTTTTAAATTTTTTCATGCTTTAGCTATAACTGATAGCGCTGCTGCTGCTGCCAAAGCAAGCGACTTTGTAGCGGCTGATAATCTAGGAGGTGGTCAATCAATTGCCGATGCAAACGCGACCAAGCATTAAGTGTGACATCGCTTATTCCCTGCTCCACCATCATCACTATCTCACTGCCCTCAAAAACCGCTCGCCCCATATCAGCACTTTCTAAAAACTCACCTTGCACAATCGGCACCAAACCGGCATCCGGTAAGAACCGATAAACACTCTGAGACTCGATACTATCTTGAACATTATCCTGCGTTAGTGTCAAGGCAAAACCCAACTCATTAAATAGATACTGCTCAAACTGCCGCAAACACAAGCGCAGCTCATTAGCCGTTAATGGCTGTTTTAGCCTATCCAAACTGTCTTGGTAATGTTGCCATAGTTTTGGCATCGGATCTTCAGTGGGCAATAAGCGCCATAGTATTTCGTTTAGATACAAGGCAGCATATTGGTGTTGACCAGTGATATTCTCGTAGGGAATGGCTGTGAGCGTTTTTGCAGCATCGTCTTCTGGAAGTACGTCTGTCTGTACGACGTGCTGAGGTGCAATATTAATCTGACTGAATGTCTTTAAATCCCGCTTACCCGTGGCAAACAGTTGTAAAGGCATAAATAAAGGCGCGCCTTTTTTACCAATCCCATGTATGACACCATGCTGCTGAGAAAATAAATAGTATAAGGCACGTTTTTCTTGATAAGGGCGCTGGTGTAGTAAATAACCAATCAATGCTTCATTACGCATCTATCATTACCTCAGCGCTGATTATAAAAGACTAATTTTAATCGCTATTAATAGCCCAAACTGGTCAATGCACGTTCGTCATCAGACCAGCCACGTTTCACTTTCACCCACAGTGTCAGCATAATTTTTTTATCAAACAACTGCTCCATATCTTTACGAGCATCCATACCAACTTGCTTGATACGTTGACCTTTATCACCGATGACAATGGCTTTTTGACCACTACGCTCGACGTAGATAGTTGCATCGATGAAAGTACAAGCCTTACGTGGACGCCCTGTTTTTGGATCAGTGTGTGCAGGCTCATCTTTGAAACCATCAATCTGTACCGTTAAGTCATATGGCACTTCGTCACCGGCGCTACGCATGATTTTTTCGCGGATAATTTCACTGGCTAAGAAACGCTCTGAGCGATCAGTGATTTGCTCGGTATCATAAATAGGGGCAGCAATAGGTAGATGTGAGGCGATTACTTCTTGCAGGCGATCTAGGTTTTGGTTTTTCAAAGCGGAGACCGGGACGATGTCGGCAAAATCAAAGCTATCATTAAAGGTTTCCATCAGCGGTAAAACACTGCCTTTGTCCTTTAAGGTATCCGCTTTATTAATCACTAAAACTACAGTTAGATTAGTGTCGCCAAGCTTTTGTAAAACTAACAAATCATCATCACGCCATTGATCTGAATCAACAACGAATAATACCAAATCAACATCTACTAATGCAGATACTGCGGCTTTATTCATACGCTCATTAATAGCACGTACTTCATTGCGATGAATACCTGGTGTGTCAACGAATACTGCCTGCATTTCATGATTGGACAAAATACCGTGGATACGGTGGCGAGTCGTTTGCGGCTTACGTGACGTAATAGATAATTTCTGACCCAATAAATGGTTCATCAAGGTCGACTTACCCACGTTTGGACGTCCAACGATTGCCACATAGCCAGCTTTAAAGTCATCAGCCATACTCGCATTATTATTTGGCGAGAAAAACTCTTCGATGGCCAGATCGTTTTCTACATCGTTGCTTTCTGCCTCATTATTTTCTGAGTGCTCGGAATTTAAGTCAGCACTTTTTAATTCAGCATTTTCTAGTATTGGTTTTACGTCTGCTTTTTGGGTCATAGCGTTGGTATTATCTTCATTGTTTGATGGCAAGTCAGTACGATTGCTCATAGGTTTATCCTGTGGGGTTTATCATCAGCTCAACAGTTCTACTGCTATCTAAAATAAAGTAATATCAAATAAGATAGCAGCACCATGCTTGGCTTGAGAATATTTGCGGTTTTAAAATAAGTATTATTTAAAAATAACTCTTACTTAAAAAAATTGTAAATTCATTTTTTGGTCAAAATATGGTTTTGCTGTCTAGATTACGAGCGAGTTTTAGGCAGGCTTGGGAGCTTATGCAGCTGATTAATCATCAGCTCTGCTGCTTTTTGTTCAGCAATACGGCGACTTTCACCCGATTCAGTAATATCAGGGCAGTTACTAATGTTTACCTGACAGCGCACCACAAAAATTTGATGCGGTGCATTGCCACGGGTTTCCATAAGCTCATAATGTGGCAAATCAAATTGCTTAGATTGCAACCATTCTTGCAAGCGGCTCTTAGCGTCTTTTAGAGCTTTCTGGTCATTGACATTATCAATCAGGTCTCCATACCATGAGAGCACGCAATCACGAGTAATAGTCATATCCTGACTGTCTAAGTAGATAGCACCAATCAGCGACTCTACGGCATCCGCTAATATAGAAGCACGATTACGACCACCACCTTTACGCTCACCTATCCCTAATATCAAATGATTGGAAAGCTCTAGATTTTGAGCAATGATAACCAGCGATTCTTGGCGCACCAAAGTGGCACGCATACGCGTCAAACGCCCTTCGTTTTGACTGGGATAACGATGATATAAAGCCTCACCCACAATCATACCCAATAATGCATCGCCCAAAAACTCTAAACGCTCATAGTTTTTTTTGCTATCAAACGAGCGATGAGTCAGTGCCAGCTTGGGAAGTGTTAGATTATTAAACACATAACCCAGCTTGCGCGTTAATATGGCCAAGCGTTGGATGAATTCTGAGCTAACAATAAGCGTGTCGACAGACGTGTTATTTGTTTGGGGAGTAGGAACCGCCTGAGAGTGCTGCGAAGTTGGTTTCATGCGTGGCTTGTGGTTATCCCTTTTGTTTTACTGAGGTAATTGGTTAATAATGACTGGTTAATAACGATTAGTTAATAACGATTAGTTAATAACGATTAGTTAATAACGATTAGTTAATAACGATTAGTTAATAACGATTAGTTAATAACGATTAGTTAATAACGATTAGTTAATAACGATTAGTTAATAACGATTAGTTAATAAAAAATATGGTAGCAAATGATGTTTGACGAATAAATAAGAAATGAGCTATACACTCATTCAGTCTACTCTGCCATGGTTGCGTCAATATCACCTTCGAAGCGATTGACAATATCGACATTACCGAAAAGGTTATTGGTTTGTTCGTATTTCTTATAGATAGCTAGCTGACCCGTCTTTTTATTAGTGAAAGTAAACACGTCTTCTGCATTGGTATCATAATCAGCATTGATAGATAACTGCCGATTCACACGCTCGACGAATTGCTTGGCCGTCTCACCTTTGTCATTGGCTTCTTTAAGCTCCATTCCTAAGAGCTTAGTCAGCTGATAATCACCGATCTGTGCTGGTACAATAGCAATCATCAACTTGACAGCAATACCGAGAACAATGATAAATAATACAATGCTAGTCACGCTAGCGCCGCGCTGGGTAGACAAACCAGATAACTGCTGCACCATAACACCTCTCAACGGGTAAATTGCTATATTTTTATTAGATACTTCAATAACACTAAGTATCCATTTATTAAACTATTAGACAGTCACAATGATTGGATATTTAACATTATCGGATCATCATAATAGTAGCACGAAACTATTGTCCATAAATAAACACGCTGTTGCTCCATGACTTTAATCAATAGAGCCATTACGCGAAAAGGTGGGTACGTTGAGACCAGGTGGCTTATGCATCCAAATATAGACGGCCTTGCCTGCTAGGTTTTCATCAGGGACAAAGCCCCAAAAGCGACCGTCAGCACTGCGATCACGGTTATCACCCATCACAAAGTAATTACCTTCAGGAACCTTAATACGCCACTCATTTCCTTCTGAGCTAACCACTTCTGGTGACTGCTGCTGCAAAAACGGCCCATACTGCGAACTATTCATACCTTTCAAGTAGCGAACGAGATGCTCATGCTCACCCTGTGTTTCTTGAAAATATTGCGCCTCACCTTCTTCTTGTTGACCCATTGCTGCAGCGTTTTCTTCCGTAAGGACTTGCCCTGGTGCAATTTGTCCTGGGGGATACAGCTGTGCAGTGAGCTCAGCATTGGCATCAAAATCGATTGATTTGGTTGCTACTGGTACGTCATTGATAGCAAGCGTGCCTTGATCATAGCTGACCGTATCACCCGGTAAGCCAATGACGCGCTTGATATAATAAATACTTGGGTTTTCTGGGTAGCGAAATACCGCCACATCGCCATGCTCAGGCGCGCCTGTATCCAATACTTTATTATAAGTCAGTGGCAAACGCACACCGTAGGCATACTTGTTGACCGCAATAAAATCGCCAGTATATAAAGTTGGTACCATGGATGAGGAAGGAATATTAAACGGCTCAATTAAAAATGAGCGAACTATTAATACCACTGCCAATACAGGGAAAAAATCATAAGCCCAGCGTACCAATAAGCTCTCTTGACCGCGACCACGTGTTTTGCGCTGTTTAAACGCTAGCTTATCTAATAGCCAAATAATACCCAAGCCAATAGTTAATGGCACTAAAATCAAATTAAAATCGAAATCCATACTAAATTGCCTATTAACGAGCTGCTTATCTGACTATTTTAATTTATAAGACTAGCGATGATTATACGTATATCAATGTCTTAATCGACTTGCAATACTGCTAAAAATGCTTCTTGTGGAATTTCTACATTACCCACTTGCTTCATGCGTTTTTTACCTGCTTTTTGTTTAGACAGCAGTTTCTTTTTGCGAGAAACATCACCACCATAACACTTGGCCAATACATCTTTACGCATGGCTTTGACGGTGCTACGTCCAATGATTTGACTGCCAATAGCGGCCTGAATCGCCACATCAAACATTTGGCGTGGTATCAATTCTTTCATTTTAGTAACAAGCGCATTACCACGGTAACGAGACTGGGTTTCGTGCACAATCATGGCTAGGGCGTCGACTTTGTCACCGTTAATCAACACATCTACTTTGACCAGTTTGTCGACTTGGTAACGTTCAAAATTATAATCAAGTGAGGCAAATCCACGTGACACAGACTTTAGGCGATCAAAGAAATCCATCACCACCTCGCCCATCGGAATGTCAAATATCAGCTGAACTTGACGTCCCATAAAGCGCATATCAACTTGGACGCCGCGACGCTCAATACATAGCGTCATAACGTTACCCAAATAATCTTGCGGTACTAAAATCTGACAGCGGGCGATCGGCTCACGAAACTCTTCAATGTTATTAGGTTCAGGCAGTCTTGATGGGTTATCGACATAAATAATACTGCCATCTTTTTTTACAATCTCATAAATAACCGACGGTGCCGTGGTGATGAGATCCAAGTCATACTCACGCTCTAGGCGCTCTTGGATAATCTCCATGTGCAGCATACCCAAAAAGCCGCAACGGAAACCAAAACCAAGCGCATCTGAGGTATCTGGCTCAAAAAACAACGAGGCATCGTTAATTTGCAATTTTTGCAACGCTTCACGAAATTTTTCGAAGTCAGTAGATTCGACAGGGAACATACCGGCATAGACTTGCGGCGTCACCTGCTTAAATCCAGGAATACGATCAACATCAGGCGTTTTGGCATGGGTAATCGTATCACCAACGGGCGCACCAGCAATATCTTTAATACCAGCAATAATAAAGCCAACTTCACCGGCTTCCAAAACACCCGTATCTAGAGGTTTCGGTGTGAAAACACCAATAGAGCCGACCAAGTGCGCTTCTTTGGTGGACTTGATATAGAGCTTGTCACCTTTACGTATGGTTCCTTGACGCACACGTACTAAAGAGACCACACCCAAATAATTGTCAAACCATGAGTCAATAATCAACGCTTGTAGCGGGGCTTCACGGTCGCCGGTGGGTGCGGGAATAAAAGCAACCAAAGCCTCTAGTAATTTATCCACACCAAGACCAGATTTCGCTGATACACGTGGGGCATCGACAGCATCGATACCAATGATGTCCTCAATCTCTTGAATAACACGCTCAGGCTCAACTTGTGGTAGGTCAATTTTGTTTAAAACCGCCATCACTTCTAAGCCTTGATCGACTGCGGTATAGCAGTTAGCGACCGATTGTGCTTCCACGCCTTGCGCCGCATCTACGACCAATAGCGCCCCTTCACAGGCAGCCAATGAACGCGAGACTTCGTAAGAAAAATCAACGTGGCCTGGCGTATCAATAAAGTTGAGCTGATAGCGCTCGCCATTTGGGTGGTCATAAAACAAAGTCACTGACTGCGCTTTGATGGTGATACCGCGCTCACGCTCAATATCCATTGAGTCGAGTACTTGCGCCTGCATTTCACGGTCTTGCAAGGCACCGCACATTTGAATGAAACGATCGGCAAGGGTCGATTTGCCATGATCAATGTGGGCAATGATAGAAAAGTTACGAATATTGGCTAATGCAGTCACAAAGCGCCTACTAAATTAAGGGTGATAGAATAATGATCGGTTCGCAAAAAGGGCAATAACATCCATTGCTGCGACGTACCGATATATGCAGGTATTCTAGCAGTTTTCCACTGTAAAGTAAGGCGATTTTATTAGTAGGAATTAGAATGGCTGCTGACACTAACGACTGAATAGCGTTAACGGTTAAATAAGCGCTTAATTTAGCATTTTATAACGCAACGTTAAACGCTGTAATGAATCAAAGAACATTGATAGCCAACTCCTGCTTGATGAGCTATTTAGCCGTATCAGAGATTGCGCTGGTGTCTCTATTTGTTTGCTTTAGATATTTGTACATCCATGGCGATCGACCATAAAAAGCCCCATTGATTTGTGTCTGCTCGATCAGATACTCACGGAATCTTAAATAGAACTCATTGTCTGGGTCTTTAGGATGCTGCCAAAAATCATCAAGCGGCTTTGGGTCGGTCAGTTTTGGGGTGTCGTAAATTGCTCGACCCATCACCTTAGTAGGTTTTTTGTGGTATACCGACTGCAACCCTGTTGTACTGTTAATCGTCACCATGCCGATACTATGCTTCATCAAGGTTGGTAGATGCATATCGCAGCCATAAAAGACGCGGTGGCTGACCTGATAGCGCGTGGCTAAACTGGAGACCAATTCACGATAGTCTCGATGACCACGATCTAAGGGATGGTGTTTAAATACCAATAGCTGTGTTTGATTCGCATGACCTGCAAAGCTTGCAATGGCTTCGTCAATGAACTGTACTATGTCATGATAATCACTATGATGGGTAATCTGCGAGTCATTATGGACTTGTAAGCTGATCAAGAAATAATTATCACTTTCTTGTTTGGTCAGCCTCTTTTGTAGTTGTTTATCAGGTAAATACCCTCGCAATTTACGCCATGGCGCTTTGAGCCACGCGATTGCCTCTTGCCATGCCGTCATGCCACGGTAATGTGAATAATGCGGATAGCGGCTTTTGTATAGCCAAGCAATAATATAATAAACAATAGCAGCAATACTTAGCCGATAAAAGCGATTGTGCGTATAGATTGGATGGTCATTAGCCTTTTTGAGCGCTTTAATATCTTCAGTATTTAGGCGTGAATAGCCATTAATACCATACTCTTGCAAGGTAATATAATCAGGGCGTAAATAGCCTTCTTCAAACACAAAAAATGAGGTGCCTAATTTTTCACTGATACAGGACGCTTGCGTATGATGTGGGCGACAGTCGCCAAAACATACAATCGCATCAATATTATGCTCAGCAATAAAAACCTGCAACCAAGATGAAAAGTGCGCCAAAGTGCCCGTGTATTCATGCGTATTAGGATGGCTATAAAAAAAAGCATCGCCTGCATTAAAGTTTATTTTACTTACTTGAATATTTTGAGTTTGCAAAAATGTAGAAAAACGGTCAAAAAATCCGCCCATCTTTCCTTGTAACAGCAAAACGTGTCGATGAGTAAGCAAATGAGACATCGAAGCTGCCATAGTATTGAATTACCATTAATTGAAGGATAAAAGATAAAAGCAAGAGTGGTCGTTAGACCGCGTGAATAGACATTAATTATCAATGATTATACCGAAAAAGCCCATACTTGTCGCAATGGTTTTACATCACGTGTTTAGAGCAAATTAACGAAGCACTCTACGTAGACGCTGCTGCCATTGATGACGCTGCTGCATAAAACGGGTGGCAGCTTGGCGCTTGAACTGACTGGGTACGGCTGAAAGTTTTTGGGAAATAGAAATTATTTTGACCGAATTATTATTTATTTCAATTTGAGTTGCGGCAAAAGCGTTATTTTTTGGCGGGTACAAGTAATCAATGACTTGCTCGACTTGCGCCAGCCCATAACCATTAGGAAGTCGATATAAAGGATAGTCTATCAACGTGCAATGCAGCAGTTGTTCAAGTGTCAATGCTGTTTCTCGTTTGCGCCTGCTTAGATACTCAGCTTTTAATGGTAGCTGTGTATCAATATCGGTCGTTAGGCCCCAGCCTGCATAAAACGGTAAACCGTAGCAAGTCACTTTTAAACCACGCAACAAGGCTTCAAATCCCGTTAATGAACTCATGGTATGAACTTCATCGACACCCTCTAAACAGTCCGGCATCGCTGTATCATAAGCGACCGCTTGAACTTGTTTTAGATGCGCCTCTCCTACCTTACCTACGCGCAAGCCCGCCTCAACATCTGGATGAGGTTTATAAATCAGATAAGCATCTGGATTGTCTCGCTGTACACGCTCAATCAAGCCGCTATTGGTCTTAATTTCTGAACCACAATATTGCACCGATAAATCATCTTCGACTTGTCCAACGATAAGAATGCGGTGTTTTCCAGATACCTTTGCATTATGTATCCAAGAAGTATGCTGGCTATCAGCACTGCCGATATCAGTCCCGACATTGTATTTACTCACCCGCTGACTAAGCAACTTATCTTGAAGTTGTTTTACACGCCTACTTTGCTGTGGGCTCATCGCCTGACAATGACGTAATAACGTTTCCAAATCTGACGGCTGCGTCGCGTCATAATAGATACCTTGCTTGTCTATAACCACTGACAATGGCGCCAACAAGGTCGCACCCAAACCGTTTGAGCGAATAAACCCATCTTCCATGCAGTAAATAGGCGGCATCTGTGAATGCTGCTGCTTGGAAATCTTGGTCTGTAGTTTTTTTTGTACCTGTTGACGCTTCGCTAAACCCCATACCAATAGCGGCTGCTGATAATTGACCCGTAAGTGATCAGGGTGCAGTAAATTCTTGAGGCGTGGTTTGGGTTTTATAAACAGAGTGGTACGTGGCAGATGAACGAAAGCCTTCACAAACGGCAGCTTCCAGCGGCTAAATTCATATATCGTCAAATTACATTCAAGGCGTCCTTGCCAATATCGATTAGTCACTAGCCATTCAATAGCTGTGTCAATCTCGCAGGCTTGCTTGGTGGCTGGATCTACATAGCGGCTATAATCGATATAGGCGCTATAAAATAACGTTTCTAACGTCGCAGATGTTTTTTTAGGAAATGATTTAGGAAATGATTTAGGAAATAATGCAGGAGTTGAATTCCCCTTAGCCTCTTGTAGCTTGGTGACAAGTTTTTGACGACGTTTCTCGACCGCTTTAAGCAGATTTTTGGGTGCACCGCTATCATCGGTCAGTCCCCAGCCACTATACCAATTAACACCAAAGCAATGCACTGTCTTACCAAGCATCAATGCTTCAAAGCCCATATGCGAGCTAACGGTATAAACATCGCTAACTTGCGTTAATAATTCGATAGGGTTAAGCGTTTGGGTTAATAGTCGGACGTTTTTTGGTAACTTTAAATTGGTCAGATATCCTGATTTTGAGGCAGGGTGAGCCTTGATCCAAATATGTGCATTTGGATGACTACGGTATGCAGATTTTAACATCTTCTTAAACTGACGTTTGTTCGCACCAGCACCTTTAATAGACGCGTCGCCAACCACTTGGTCAATCAATAAAACATGCGATGTTAAAGCGCTTTCTTTTGGATTTGTATTTTCTTCATCAGCCAACTTGTCCAATGATGGACAATCGATAACTGAGTTGTACTTGCTAAGCCTTTCGTCGCATATACGTACCATCAATTGTCGAGCGCGTTCTTCATCTATACTTTTATTATTGGTCGTAATAGCATATTTAGTACGCTCAATAATCAGTTGCTCAAGGCGTGAGTGCTGCGTTAAATCAAAGTAAATACCAATATCATCAGTGATGACGCTCAGCCCATAGCGGCTACTGAGCCCTGAATCTAACGACCGTAAAAAACCATCCTCGATACTTAATGTAGGAATATCTCGGCGTTTGGCAGCATGCTTCGCTCGTTGATAGCTTTTCTTATGACCCCAACCGATAAAGGCATCAGGGGTTTCAATGCCTATATTAAGACGTTGTTGCAAGCTTGACCAAGGATACCAACGCTGAATGTCTGCTCGCAGGACACTCGATAGTAAAAGGTTATTACGGCACATACCTTTACCGACTACCGCCAGACGTTTTGGTGCTTTAGGTTTTAATACCTCAGGTTTCAATACCTCAGATATTAAAACCTCAGGCTTCAATAATGGCGAAAATAGTGCGTCATCAAAGGTAGACATTCCTTGCATCTCATCCTTATCTTTTACACTTTTTGCCATTCTCGATACCTTTATTAGTCATTATTAGTCATTGTTGTCTCAATCTACATAACCAGTATGAACCGTTATAGATCTAATACAACCTTAGCTGCAATTGCCAATTGATAAATAATTTGCGATAAGCCACGAGCAATTTCCACACGCTTGGTTTTGACTTTCGGTAATACCATAATCTCATCACCCTGCTGAATACGGTAGGCAGTGTTGACCACTTCGCTGGCGCCATTTTGATGAATAATCAAGATTTCTTTAACGTCGGCATTATCAGAGAAACCACCAGAATTGGCAACATAATCACCAACGGTATAATCAGGATTAAAGGTAAGTGCGCCTTGTGCTCGTACTTGACCATTAACGGTAATGACTGATGTCTGCGCTGGTATCTCAATAATATCGCCTTGCTGCAGAATAATATCCTGCCACGAGTTTGGCACAACAACAATCTGACCATCAGTCTGTACATTACGCGCCTTGGCGACGAACTGCTTAACCAGTGCAGCATCATCTTGGCGTAGTGCGGCTTCTTCACGAGTCGTTGACTGAGTGGCTAGTGTTAACTCTTCCAAACGATCAAGCGATTCATTAATCATGCGTTTTTGTTGTTCAGCAACAGATTGACGATATATGGTGAGATGCGTCAGTTTCGCCAGTGGACTCGGCTGCAATTGAGGGACGATATCTTTTAGGCGAGCACCGTATGGTACAACCATCGCGCCATTACCCGTATGCGCACCTTTCACCTGTACAGCGATTGTGCCTGCATAGCGATCTGAGGTCACTACCATTTGATCACCATTATAGACAGGGACATTCTGCGCTTCTGCAAGTGAATAATACTCTGCCGTTTGCGCTCGTCCTGCACTGCGAGTGATACTAACGTTGGTGGCATTCGCTGCTGGACTGGCCACTTGTAATACGTCACCAATGGTCAAATCATTCACATCAAATTCAAAGGTGTATTCATTCTGAACTTGCCCGCCCACTACAAACGTTTTTTTCTGCGGCGCAACCGTAATCACATCACCGTCACGAAACGCAAATGATTGCAGTTTACCCGCCAGTAAAAAATCATATAGATTGACTTGCTGTAGCATTTGACCATTGCGCTTGATTTGGATATCAATATAACTACCACGTGTTGGGTCGACACCACCTGCACGATCTAAATAAGACAACACCGAATCTGCGGCAAGCCCACCGTAGTAACCAGGCTGTTTGACAAAGCCAGTCACGAAAACCTTAACTGGTTGCGCTTGCTCTAAAGATGCATAAACACCAACGTTCGAGCGGTAAATACGACTGACTGCACTCTTGACGACGTTTTGTAGACTGCCATTTTGCACACCAGAAATACGGACTGGACCCACATTTGGCAAAAAGATATTGCCTTGCGGATCAACAGTTGTCGTTGCCGCATATTGATACGCACCCCACATCCGCACCTGTACATTATCGCCAGGGTTGATCACATAGCTATCGTTAAAAGTAGAGCCAGAAGTCGTCGAGAACGCACCACGAAATAACTGTTCGCCAAACATCAAATCTTGGGTATTGATGTCTTGATAAGGTCGTGTGGTGTTAATAACCGACTGACTCGGTAAACTTGCTGCATCGACTGCTTCTTGAGTCGTTGCTTGAGCTGGCACACCGCCAGCAAAAGCTTGCGTTGAGACATTGATATTGCTGCGGTTTTGGTCTTGACTCATGCTATTGCTACTAGTGCCAAAGCTAGATCCTGATATTTGATCCGCATAACTGGTCGCTGCGAGTGCTGAGATGCTGGTCGCAGCCATCGTCAAGCTCATTACCTTAATCATCGTCACGATAGGACGTGGTTTCATGTTCATGCGTTGTCTTCCTTTGCAGATCTGTCGATCATTACTGGTATCTGGTTTTTCAAAACTGCCTTGATCAAATCTAGCTACGATGGTCACGAACCACTGCCATCACTAAACGTACGAAGCCATAAAGCATCAAAAGCAATGCAAGCGATGTCCAAATGATATAAATGTGACGTGGATATGAGGCTTCTTCAGCTTCATAAGGGGTGGAAATCACAATCAAGTTTTTCATCTTTTTAAAGGCTTCTAAACGTGCCTTTTCAAGCGATGATAGTGACAACTTATATAGTTCAGTGGCAAACTCAACGTCGGCTTTAATCGTCTCAAATTGTACCGCTTGACGGTTCAATTTGGTGGTGTTTGGTGACGTCAATTTGGTTTGCTCTTGATTGATTTGTTCTTCAACCGCTTTTATCTGACTTCTTAACGACACCACTTGCGGGGCATCTGGATTGAGATAGCTGAGCAGTTGTCGCTCTTCTGTGCGCAATGAGCTAAGCTGCGCTTGTAAGCTACCAATCAGCTGATTAACAATTTGCGCATTGGCTTGCGGATCATAAATTTCGTTTTCATTTTGATAGTTGAGTAGCTGTTCTTTGGCATCATTCAAGCGATCTTGTGATTCATCTAATTGTGTCTCTGCAAACACTAGCTGATCACGCGCGACCTCTTGTGAAATACGGTTTACAAACTGCTCAGACTCACTCAAAATCGCTTTATTAAGCTCAAAAGCATAGTCCGAATCAAAGGCTTCTGTCGATACCGAAAGCACATAGCTTTGCTCGTCAAGATTAATATGGACACGACTTTTGAAATATTCGAGTAAATCTTCTTGCGAGGCGTCAGGATCAATTTCATTGAGCGGATCTGAGCCATCGACATGGTAAGCTTCTCGGAACTTGAACTTGTTATCGAGGCGCTTCACCATATCGTTAGACAAGATATATTCAGTCAGATAGGTTGCATCTTCTTTACTGGTGCTATTGACACCCAGTAAGGCCGATAAACCGCCACCAGATGGCACGCTAGATTCGCTCACTTGTTTTACGACCACATCAGCCGTCGAAATAAACCGGGGATGTGCAAGGGTCATGACATAAAATATCACTAGCACCCAAGGAATGATTACTAAGCCGATAAATAACGAGATGTTAACTATCTTACTTTTTTGCTTTGTGGATATGCTTTTCATAAACCTCAATCGCTTCTGTTGTATCGTCAAACACGTGTGCTGTCTGATCCATTAAAACAATGCCAATATCGCAATTACGTTTAATATCACCAATATTGTGTGACACTATTAAAAACCCTGCTTGTGCGCGTCGCGCTGCCAAAATCTCTTCACTACGCTTACGAAAAGCCGCATCACCAACCGCACCTGCCTCATCGAGCATATAGTAATCAAAATCAAACGCTAAGCTTAAGCCGAACGTTAGGCGTGACTTCATTCCTGACGAATAACTCTTAACTGGCATATCAAAATAGCTGCCAATATCAGCAAACTCTTCTACGAAACGAATTTTTTCGTCAATATAGGGACCGCTTGAATAAAGACGACAAACGAAACGGACGTTTTGACGACCCGTCAAACTACCTTGAAAACCGCCGGCGACCCCTACTGGCCAAGAGATCGTCGAATCGGTAATAATCTCTCCATGATCTGGCTCATCAAGTCCACATATAATACGCAGCAAAGTCGATTTACCCGCACCGTTGCGACCGAGCAATCCGACATTCTGTTTATCACCAATAGTCAGGGTCAAATCTTTAAATAGATAATGCCGACCTTGCTTGGTCATAAATGACTTGGAAACATTCTTAATTTCAATCACTTATTTACCTTTTCTTCTGTCTTACATAGCCATATTTAACGCGAACGAATCATGTCACGCTCAGCATACTTATAGAGCAACAATCCTAAAAAATTCACCGCAAACATCCATTTCAAAAAATACCCTATATCAATATGATCTGCTGGATAATTAGGCGCGAATGCATGTCTTATTAGCTCAATGTTATGAATAAAGGGATTATAGAGCAGATAGCTAAAATATGGCTCTGGAATAATATGAATGGGATAAATAATACCAGAAGTAAAATATAGTATCGTAAAAAATATAGTTATTACCTTGCTAATTTCGCCGCCGTAGAACCCAACAACCATCATGATTAAAGCAACACCAAAGCTAAATATAAACAGCGTAATCCAGCAAAATAGTACAATATGTAAATTTTCTAAACTGGCATAAATGTCAAAGAAAGCTAAGCCAAGCAATAATAATATTGACGTAAAAAAATAAATAACCAACTCTAAAAATGAGCGCGCAATAATCACATCGACGTGCTTGATTGAACGATACATCAACAAGCCTTTATTGGCCTCAACAGCCCCTAATGCTCTCGTCGCTATTTTCTGAAACATGCGAAAGGGAACCATCCCAGCTATTAAGAACAAGGAGAAATCCATTCCAGGCACTAAACGCTCACGAATAGCACCAAAAATTACTAAAAATATCAGTACTTGAAATAGAACTTCAAGCGGTGCCCACAGATAACCCAAACGATAGCCGCCAAAGCGTGTTTGCAGCTCACGCATGAGTAATGCATGAAACGCGGCACCCATGACTTTAAGGCCACTGCGATGCTTAATTGGACGATAAGGAGGTAATTGTACAGACATGGCGTTACAGGACTTTACTGAAAACAGCCCCTATGATAAGTAAGCGCGACATAAGTTACAAGAATTAATCTGTGTCTAGACAGATAAACCTATGATTTAGCAAGAAAACAGTAAGTAAATATAATTAAGCATTCTATTTACATTCGTGCAAATTACCGTTTTCACTGATTTATTTTAGGCAAAAAAAAACCAATCACAAAGGATTGGCTTTTTTAATGTTACTAGTCTTGCTATAAATGGTGGCGATGAAGAGACTTGAACTCTTGACCTCACGATTATGAGTCATGCGCTCTAACCAGCTGAGCTACATCGCCATTTTAGGCTCGGTATTATGCCCAAGTTGACTAACCTCGTCAACCCCAAAAAGGCATTTTTTCGAAAAAACATGGCGTTTTCTGCAAATAAATACTCACCAACACACAGTAAGCATTTTATAAATACAATTTCAGCCATTAAAAAGGTTTGGTAAACCGATAAGCCGGGTTCTGTCGTGGACAATCATTCCTCTAGGCGTACAATCGCTCGTACGCTCAAGCAACCTACCCGCATCGAACGCGGGCCGCGCCATGCCGATGCCTATTTGGTCTTGCTACGCGTGGAGTTTACCATGCCGTGAACTGTTGCCAGCCACGCGGTGCGCTCTTACCGCACCCTTTCACCCTTACCGATGACATGAATATCTTGCGATACCCATATAAGCCAAAGGCGGTCTACTCTCTGCTGCACTGGTCGTCAAGTTACCCTGCCCAGCCGTTAGCTGGCACGCTGCCCTATGTAGCCCGGACTTTCCTCCCCTGCTCATCTGTTGCCAGTGTGCAGCGGCGATTGCCTAGTCTACCAAGCGCGCTAGTATAGCAAATCTAATCGCCGTCTAGGAATATCTTTTACGCTTATTTGCATTCACAAGAATATTATTCATAAACCACTCAAATAAAGTCCTTTGGCAAAGACCATGTCTGATGCTTAAACGCTGTTTTAGTATCAGACATTGCATGGTTTTCTAATTGGGGTAACTGTAGCCAGTGTGTCGTTGGATAATGTTGCTGTAGATGGTTCTGTAAAAACTCAATCGTGCTATCAGCTATCTCGACGTCAGTATTATCGGTATCGTCATGGATATGATTATAGACAACACTATGAACCTGTAAGCCTCGCTGGGTAATAGCTTCGAGACTAAGCAAGGTATGATTAATGCTACCCAAGCGACCCGAAGTAACTAAAATAATCGGATAGCCTTGAGTAGCAATGTAGTCTAAAACGAATAACTGCTCAGTAATGGGCACTAGTAGCCCGCCTGCGCCTTCTAATAGCACTACTTCATAATCAGCTTGCAAGCTTTTTGTAGCGCTCGTAATAACCTCAGGATCGAGTGTTTGTTTGGATAGTCGACTCGCAAGATGCGGTGAAGCAGGCTTTTGATAACGATAAGGACACGTAGTAAAATTCAAATCACACGGCTGTAGCGGTATGTCCATTAACGCGCGGTGCGTGATAATATCATCAGCAATACCCATTTTACCGGTCATTGGATTGACACTAACGCCCGTTTGGACTAACTTTTGAGTGATAACGTTTGTGCCTTGCTGCATTAAGGCTTTTGCAAGCATACCTGTGGCATAGGTTTTGCCAATATCGGTATCGATACCAGAGATGAATAGCACGCTCATAGCAGAACTCTATCGGTCGTAGAAATTTGACCCAAGTAAGAAGTGACAACGGTTAGTAATGACTGGCATAACGTTACTAGCTCATCATCAGTGATGATGTAAGGCGGCATAATATAGACCAACTTACCAAAGGGTCTGACCCAAATACCATTTTCAATCAGCAATGTTTGAAAGGTCGGCATATCAACGGCTTCTTGCAGCTCAATCACTGCTACCGCACCCAAACAACGCACCTCAGCAACACCATTTAAACTCGCAGCTGGTGCAAGTTGCTGCTCCATGACAGATTGCATATTGGCTGTACGCGCTTCAATATCATAGGACAGTATTAAATCAATTGAGGCACAAGCAACAGCACATGCCAACGGATTACCCATAAAGGTTGGGCCATGCATCAGAGCTGGATAATCGCTTTGGCTAATGGTATCAGCAATATGGCGCGTACATAAAGTCGCGGCAAAGGTCATATAGCCGCCAGTCAATGCCTTACCAATCGTCATGATATCAGGACTAATATAAGCATGCTCGCAAGCAAACAGCTTGCCACTACGCCCAAAACCAGTGGCGATTTCATCAGCAATCAGCAGCACCTCATGCTCATCACATAGCTGACGTAATAGTTGCAGATATTCAGGGCTATAAAAACGCATACCGCCAGCGCCTTGGATAATCGGCTCGATAATAAAGCCTGCCAGCTTATCGCTATGCTCATCAAAAAACGTTGTCAGTGAAGTGCGTTCTTCTTCCACTAAAACACGCTCAAACCCTAATGGCGGGGCAGGAACGAAATGCTGCATCGGTAACTGTTTACCATACAAGCTGTGCATACCATTGATAGGGTCGCAAACACTCATCGCGTGCCACGTGTCGCCATAATAACCAGAGTGCGTTGAAGCAAACTGGCATTTTTGTGGACGCTTGGCGGCAATCTGGTACTGCAATGCCATCTTAAGTGCAACTTCTACCGCAATACTGCCACTGTCCGCATAAAAAATAGCCTCTAAACCAGTAGGCACAATATCGAGCAGCTTTTTGCCTAAATCTATCGCTGGCTGGTGGGTCAAACCACCAAACATGACATGCGCCATTTTGCCTAACTGCTCAATCATCGCCGCATTCAGTTTGGGATGATTATAGCCATGTGCACTCGCCCACCACGACGACATGCCATCGATCAGGCGCGTACCATCTTGGGTAATGATATAAATGCCCTCAGCACGATCAATAACGATGTTGGGATAAGTCGGTGGTAGGCTGGCATACGGGTGCCAAAGGTGCTGCTGGTCAAAATCGCTCATTATCTGGCTTGCATTTATCGTCATTACATTGTCCCTAAAGCGCTTTAAATCCAGATGTTATCAATAGTATATGAGTCACTTATTGACCAGTAATGCGTTTGTATTTAGACATCAAATCACTTTCAGTTTCGACATAGTTAGGATCATGAGGAATACAGTCAACCGGACAAATAACCACGCATTGCGGCTCATCGAAATGACCGACGCATTCCGTGCATAAATCAGGATCGATAACATAAATATCATCGCCTTCTGAGATGGCTTCGTTTGGGCAGGCAGGCTCGCACACATCACAATTGATGCATTCATCAGTAATTAATAGCGCCATAAACTGCTCCTTATTGTTTATTCTTAGCCTATATGCTGTAGCTATGAGCTTATTAAAGGGCTAGCTGTCTTTAATAGCCAGTTTTTTTGTAAAAGCCTGTGCCACACATGGAGGGACGAATTTATTGACATCGCCGCCAAGTCTGGCAATTTCGCGAATCATCGTCGACGAGATAAATGAATAGTTCTGAGAAGGGGTCAAAAACACCGCTTCAAAGTTTTCATCGAGCTCGCGATTCATATTAGCGAGCTGAAACTCATATTCAAAATCCGACATCGCCCGTAGACCACGCAATACCGCAGTGGCGTTTTTTTCACGCATAAAATCTACTAGCAAGCCTTCGAAACCAATGACCGAGACTTGCGGTAAATCTTCAAACACGGTCTCTACTAAAGTGACGCGTTCTTCGAAATTAAATAACGGTTTTTTATGATGTCCTGATGCAACGGCGATGACGACCTCATCAAACAGCTTGGTTGCGCGCTTGACCAAGTCCACATGACCATTGGTAATCGGGTCAAAGGTGCCAGGATATAAAATTTTGGTGTGCAGCTTTGAAGAATTGGAAGTAATAGAGTGGCTCATAACATGGCTAATATAGTCGGTAATATTACGCCATATGCTAGCAAATTTTGCCCGAACTTAATACTTATCTGCTACATTTGTCCTAACAGCTGACTTACATTTTTGTGAGGTGCTTTGCTACAATAGGCGGTTCGACTCATCCGTCTTATTATTCGAATGTAAGATAATCCAATTAAACGGGTTAGGGTGAGGAATTAGTAGGACTGGTCAGATAAGAACACGATATTTTTAAGTGATTCTTATGGAGAAATTATGTCAAAAAAATCAAAAAAACCGGAAAATCAAATTTGTGCGAACAAAAAAGCTCGACACGAGTACTTCATTGAAGAAACGTTTGAGGCAGGATTGTCGTTACAAGGTTGGGAAGTAAAAGCCATTCGCGCGGGCAAAATGACCATTACCGAAGCTTATATCATCTTCCGTAATAACGAGGCTTTCATATTTGGCGCGCATATTCAGCCGCTACTATCCAGCTCGACGCATGTCAGCCCTGATAGTATCCGTACCCGTAAACTGCTGCTCAATCGCCGCGAAATCGAAAAATTGATGGGTGCAGTCAACCAAAAAGGCTATGCCTGCGTGCCATTATCCTGCTATTGGAAAAACTCGCTGGTGAAATGTCAAATTGGCTTGGCACTGGGTAAAAAGCAGCACGACAAACGCAAAACGCTGAAAGATCGTGATTGGGAACGTGATAAACAACGTGGTTTTAAACAGCATTTAGATTAATGGACGAATGAAATGATTCACTTTAATCTAACGTAAAAAGGACGGCTCGATTAATTGAGCCGTCCCTTTTTATCGCTTATCCATATTGTCAATCGTAGCTCCTACGCAACTTATTTTTTGACCGAAGATGATAAGTTTTTGTGAGCGCGGCGCAGTTGGCGAATGCCATGAGTGACCAAACAAGCAATACCGAGCCAAATTAAACCATAGCTATAAATCATCGCTGATTCAAATGGATTACCCAAGACGGTGATTGCCAATATGAATAATAATGCAGGCTCCAAATAACTCATCATACCGTAGACATTTACCGGCAGCATTTGGCTGGCATCCACGTTGGTTTTCATGGCTAACACACTCATGACACCCAGTCCCGCCAGCATCATGATAAAAAACCCAGAGCCGCTAACAAGCATTAAACTACTAGGTGCTATCAAAAACAAATAAGCCAAAGCAAATGGCGCGAATATCGTTAAATCAACCAATAATCCAGTCACAGCACCGATTCCTTGCAGACGACGCAAGATATAATAAATAGGATACGTACCGCAGACCCAAAGCGTTGCCCAAGAGATACTTTGCGTACGGATAATTTCACTGCCGACCCCTAATGCGGCAAAGCCAACCGCCAACCATTGCAAACGGCTCAACTTTTCGCCAAAAAAGACACAGCCAAATATAACCATCATTAGTGGGAATAAGAAATAACCCATCGCGGTTTGTACACCTTGCCCATTCACGGGTGCCCACATAAATAACCAAAACTGGCTTAAGAATATCGGCGTTGGTAATAACAACCAAACCCACTGCTTTGCTGTGCGCAACGCTTTTAATTTATCCATGTGCAAACCCAAGCGCCCACTAATCAGCAAATATCCTATCAGTGCCGCCCACATCGCTAGCATACGCCAGATAAAGACTTGTGTACCTGACAATGGCGCTAAAAAGCTGCTGTAAGCATAAAGTACACCAAATAACAAATTCGACAGCACGGCTAACGCTACGCCTAACATTAATGTGCGCTGCTGTGCGCTACCTGCTGTCCAAATAGTAGGCAGTGGTAAGCGCGAAACAGTCGTTGCGAGCGTATTTGCAAAGACAGTAGAAAGGATTGAAGTAGACATAAAAGCACCGTACATTTAAATAGATATTAGGAAACCAACTATTAGCTTTGACTTGTCATGACTAAGCTTTTTTGACCTCTAGGCTCTGATTGCTGAGCTTTGATTATTGACCTTGATTGACAGCATCTATTTTACGAAGTAACGATGAGATATTATTGCTATAATAACCCATTTATAAATAAATTTATCTTCTTTACCACTTAAAACTGAATATTTTCTTATATTTTAATTTATAGTGATAATAATGATAAAAACAGATAATGAAAGCATTTCATAGAAGGGAGAACATAGTGAGCCAAATGTTAGATGATATCGATAAAGCGATTTTAAATTTGCTACAGGACGATGCGACCTTGCCATTAAAAACGGTGGCAGAACAAGTGCATGTGTCTATCGCTACTGCCCAGCGCCGTATCCAAGCATTAATCAGCAACGGCGTGATTACTAAGCAGGTCGCTATTGTAGACCCAAATAAAGTGGGCTACGGACTGACTGCCGTGGTGATGATAGAGATGGCGCGCTCAAATACTTCAATGCAACATCGATTTGAGCGCTTAATGAATACACAGCCACAGGTCATGAGCTGCTATGAAGTATCAGGTGACGCGGATTTTATGTTGATGGTCAATGCCAAAAATATGAGTGATTACCATCGATTCACGACAGGTTTGCTCACTTATGAGAATAATGTACGTAATTTTAAGAGTCAGTTTGTGATGAATTTCACTAAAAGTGGTACAAAGATTTTATTGGATTGACGCTAGCATGATGATTTGTTTGCGATGAATAGAACTTTTATGAAACCTTAGAATTGAACGTTAGAGCGTGTCATGAACTAGCATAGGAACTCCTTCATAACGCGCCCCAGCACTAGATCAAAACAGCTTTTCGACCACTGCTTTTGGATGACGTTGTTTGGCAATCTCTGCCACCTGAAATAAGATGTCATCGGCCTCAACGGGCCCTGCAATATCGCACAGGCAGACGTAAGCCAGTTGAACTACATTGTTTAAAATATACATGTCATCGGGTACTACAGGACGACCACCATCTAAAAACTGACTAATGTTAAGCGTATGCCCTTTGAAGGTGCGTTCTTTCGAAACAGTTTGGTGCAAGGTTTGAAACAGACTGCGATTATCTGGTGCGGTCAATTGATTGCTAAACGCTTCCATTACCGTATAAAATACTTGAACCGCTTCGGATTCAGACTTTTGTCCATTAACCGTCTTAGCCTCAGTAGCTGCCTCAGTCGATTGCTGACTGTCTGCTTGCATCGTATCCCAAAAACCTTTACGGATATCAGACTTATAGGCTTTTAGCTCAGGATAGCGTCTCGTTGCCTCCAAAACGCACTGCTGCATCATTTTTACGGAAACCGTAGGATACTGTCGCCATTGAGCCGTGAGAAGCAAGACTTCCTCAGGATTTAAATATTTTGCCAGTACTATCGCCATCGCGGACACGGTTCGTTCTACTGATTGAGTTTTAATAGTCATCAGTTTTCTCCTATAAATGCCGCTCTGTTAAACTTTTAGAATCAAACATCTGCTTTTGAAACTCGGGATAGCCTATCTCTGCATGCTCGGTATAGTCAAGACCACGTTGCTCGTGGAGGCGACTGGCTTTTAAGCCGAAAGTCATATCAATGAGTTTATACATAACCAAACCTAAGCCCAAGGCCCAAACGAGCGCCACACCCACACCTAGGGCTTGCACACCCAAGCGTGATAAGTTGAACAAATCCCCTGAATAGAACAATCCGGCCGCCAGTGTGCCCCATGCCCCGCCAAAGCCATGAACCGCAACTGCTGATACCACATCGTCGATTTTTAGCTTCAATAAAGCTTGGGTCGCTAGGATATAGACCACTGAGGCGATCGCACCAATGATAATGGCAAACACAGGCGTCGTCGTTGCACACCCTGCAGTAATGGATACTAGACCGATTAAACTGGCGTTGACACTATCGCTGAGCAAGATAGCTTTGTTTAGAGCCCTCGATATGATCATATAGCTCACCACAGCACTGACAGCTGCGACGAAAGTATTGACTGCTATCAACCCAATATTGCCAGTAATTGATAATGTCGAACCGGCATTGAACCCGAACCAACCGAACCACAATATAAAGCCGCCAAGAGCCAGTAACGTCATGTTATGTCCTGCTATCAATCTAGGCGTGCCATCAGGTGCAAAACGTCCCAATCTCGGGCCAATGACCAAAATACCAGCCAGCGCCAACCAACCGCCAATAGAATGCACAACGGTAGAACCCGCAAAATCAATAAAACCAAGCTCGGTAAGCCAGCCTGTACCACCAAAATAACCACCCCAAACCCAACTGGCGAACACCGGATAGATAAGTAGGCAAATAAGACAGGCGGCTACCGCGTACCCAATAAATGACACGCGCTCCGCCATAGCGCCACTAGCAATCGTAACGGCTGTCGCTGCAAACATCATCTGAAAGAACATCAGCGCCCAATCAAGGTTAGACAGCTCTACTGGCATAAAATGATCAGTACCAAAAAACCCAGAGTCATTGGTGCCCATCATTAGCCCAAAACCTACCAGATAAAACGCCAGACCACCGATGCACATATCGGTGTAGTTTTTCATCATCACATTCACAGCATTCTTCGCCCGTACTGAGCCACTCTCTAGCAAGGCAAATCCTGCCTGCATAAAGAACACCAATACTCCGCCCCATATAATCCAAGCAATGTTTTGATATTCGAGCAATTGCGTCACCGTTAATGTGGCCTCCTCAGCAGCATTGGCACTATTGGTTGCCCCAGCCAGTAAACCGATCATCAACAGGATCTTGAATAATAACAACTTAAATAAAACAGATATTGCATCCAGCCTAAAAGATAATTTCCTCACACACTTCTCTCCAAACAATTATTCAGCAAATCAACATCTATTAATGCTCTACTCTTGCTAATCCATATAGACAAGTAGGCTCTAATAAAGAGAGAGCAAAACGTATGCCAAAATGCACTTTTTTCGTGAGGGAAATCACACTGCAATACCAAAATAGAAGCCCCCAGTATAAAGACCGTCTTTAGACCTACCGTCACCCCTAATACTAAATCTGGATTAGAATTAATCAACTATCCCATTTTGAATCATATTTATGAGAATAATGTGCGCAACTTTAAAAGCCAATTTGTGATGAATTTCACTAAAAGTGGTACAAAGATTTTATTGGACTAGCAATCTCGACAAGCATTGGTTTATTGAGTTAATTAAAAGTAGCTAAGTCGCGCTCAAACAAGGTACGATACCAACGAAAGTTTGGCAAAAAACAATAGATACCAAATCAATAGTCCGTCGGTATAGTCGATTCAATTTAAAAGTAGTACAAGGCAACCGAGTGTAGATGTATATGTGATACTTCAAGCGAGGTTAACGCTGTAATACTTTTATAGTGGAATGACTATAGTAGACAAGGAAGCCTTAGCATGACTAAAAATACCCGTGCCATTAAAAAAGAAGAAAGTAATAATCCAGCATTAAAAGCATTAAGCTTCAAAACAGTGATAACAGGGGCGTCACTTGCGGCATTGCTCGCCAGCTCAGGCTGTGCCACCAGTTCATTGTTAGAAAGCAACAAACATGTCAGCACTATAACGACTAAGAGTGTGTTGTCTGAAGATCAAATTGTGGCTTTTGGTCGTCCTGCACAGGCATTACCAAAAACGCCAAATGCGACAATGGTAATCGTCGGTGAAAAGAACAGCTATGTGCTGACCCAAGGCGGGACGGAAATGGTCAATTTACTCACCAATCTGACGCCAAAGAACATTCAAGTCGACAACGATATGAGCTTTTCTGTGCCCAATAATGACGGCTACTTTCAGGGAGAAATGAAGCTTTCTTACGCCAAACTAAAAGACGAGTTTAAACGTTCTGATTACCAGTTCTTTTTACAAAACAATGGTCGCGAATGCACCTCCGCCAGTGATCAGCGTATCCAAGCTCAGCGCTTTTGCTTTAGCGTTCCTGTCAAAGGTGCTATCTATCCGCAGGTCAGTAATTTAAGCCTGATACAGTCGAACTATCGCGCCTTGACCAAGCCTTATATGGTTAGCTTTCATACAAAGACACAGCAAGATCAAATCACTCGTAGTGGCGCAAATACGGCGCAAAAACTGGTATTACTACCCTTTGCCCTAGCTTTTGATGTTGTGACTTTCCCATTGCAGTTGTTAGACAATTAAAGAACTTTTCAGCCAATGCATTGATCACTTTCTGACTCATACTGACTCATAATCTAAAGCAAGAATGGTTCTGCATTTCCCAAAACCATTCTTGTTGATAGGCTGATAGATTGTCTTACACTATCAATAACTTATCGCCAATCGCCCCTCATAGAATAGGTCGCATAGTGAAGGCAATTCATGTTAAAATGAGCGCTTTTAAATTCGCCTTTATTATCAGTGAGTAATAAGGGGCGTATTTTTAGTGCCATTTTCTAATTAACAGGTCCGCCCATGTCTGCCGATACCATTGCCCGCACTGCCTTTAAGCAAGGCACCAAGCCACTTTATGATTATGACAAACATTGGGCGAGCTGCTACGAGCCTGCGCCTTATCTGCCGATGAGCCGTAAAGAGATGGACGATCTGGGCTGGGATGCTTGTGATGTCATCATCATCTCAGGTGATGCGTATGTCGATCATCCAAGCTTTGGCATGGCGATCATCGGTCGCTTGCTTGAGTCGCAAGGTTTTCGTGTTGGTATCATCGCTCAGCCAGATTGGAAGAGCAAAGACGCCTTTATGGAACTGGGCAAACCTGTTTATGCTTATGGCGTGACGGCGGGCAACATGGATAGCATGATCAACCGCTATACCGCTGATCGCAAGATTCGTAGCGATGACGCTTACTCACCAGGTAATGTCGCTAATAAACGTCCCGACCGTGCTGCTATCGTTTATAGCCAGCGCTGCCGCGAAGCTTATCCTGATGTGCCGATTATTCTAGGCGGTATTGAAGGCAGCTTACGCCGTATCGCGCATTATGACTATTGGTCAGACAAAGTCCGTCGTAGTATTTTGCTGGATGCCCGTGCTGACGTCTTATTGTATGGTAATGCTGAACGCGCTATCGTCGATGTGGTGCATGGCTTATCAAAAGGCTATAGTTTTGAGCAAATGAGTAAATTGCGTGGTACGTCATATCTATTGACGCCAACACGCCGCCATTGGCAAGCTGGCATGACCGAAGTTGCCAGTAATGATGTCGATACCGTCGGCCGTGTCGATCCTATTATTAATCCATATGTGATGACTGAAGATATCGATAGCTGCTCAATCGAGCAAGACAAACCAAGCGACTCACCCGTTGGTCAAGCCATGACTGGAATGTCTGCTCAGTATCAAGGCTTTGTCGCAGAACCTGTCACCAATAAAGTCATCAACGCTGAACAAGTCGATGAAGAAACGCAAGTGGTACAAATGCGTGGCTTTAATAAGCCCATGACGGCGCGTAAACATAAACTCAAAATGCCACCGCGTGAGCAAACGGTGATTCGACTGCCTGATTATGAGCACGTCAAATCTGACCCTGTGCTTTATGCCCATGCCAGCCGTATTTTGCATCTGGAAACCAATCCAGGGAACGCTCGTGCGCTGGTACAGCGTCATAGTAGCGGTGCTGGTAACTCGCATACCTCGATTGACGTTTGGCTGAATCCACCACCGATTCCACTCTCAACCGAAGAGATGGATTACGTGTTTGATTTGCCGTATGCCCGCCTGCCACATCCAAGCTATGGCGATGCGCGTATCCCTGCTTATGACATGATTAAGTTTTCGGTCAATATCATGCGCGGCTGTTTTGGTGGTTGTACATTCTGCTCGATCACTGAGCACGAAGGCCGCATTATTCAAAGCCGCTCAGAAGACTCTATCTTGCGCGAAGTGGAAGCGATTCGTGATACTGCACCCAACTTTACTGGCGTGATATCTGATCTTGGTGGCCCAACGGCTAATATGTATCGTCTCAGCTGTAAAGATGAAACGATTGAAAAGAACTGCCGCAAGCCTTCTTGCGTCTATCCTGATGTCTGCGAAAACTTGATTACCGATCACAGTAATTTAACCAAGCTATATCGCAAAGCGCGTGATATCAAAGGCGTGAAAAAAATCCTTATTGCCTCAGGTCTGCGTTATGACTTGGCAGTAAAAGACCCTGAATACGTTAAAGAATTGGTCAGCCATCATGTCGGTGGTTATCTAAAAATTGCCCCTGAGCACTCTGAAGAAGGTGTGCTATCGAAGATGATGAAGCCGGGCATGGGCAGCTATGACAAATTCAAAGCCATGTTTGAGCAGTACAGTCAAGAAGCGGGTAAAGAGCAATATCTGATTCCTTACTTTATTGCCGCGCATCCGGGCACGAAAGATGAAGATATGATGAACCTTGCGCTTTGGCTAAAAAGTCATGGCTACCGTGCTGACCAAGTGCAAGCATTTTATCCAAGCCCGATGGCGACAGCGACCACCATGTATCACACCCATAAAGATCCGCTACATAAGGTCAGTCGTGATGAAGGTGACATGGATATCGTTAAGTCTGGCAAGCAGCGTAAATTGCACAAAGCCTTTTTGCGCTTCCATGACCCAAAAAACTGGGTGATGTTGCGTAAAGCATTGCAAGATATGGGTCGTAGCGATTTGATTGGTAAAAATCGTGGTTGCTTAATCCCACCATTTAACGCCAGTTTAGAAGGTCGCGATGCCGCACAAGACAGTTACCAATCGGCGCGCAAAAAGAACAGCCGCTTAGGTAATGATTCGGTGAAGCGCAGCAATGGCTCAACCAATAACAATGTCGTTAGTAAGAATACCAAAAAGAAAGTAAGCAAAGGTAATTTCCAGACACAGCATACGGGTCTGCCACCACGCAAAACTAAGTAACTAATTCCGCTGACCAAACTTATAAAGTGAGCTTGGTCAGCGACAGCTTAGGTATCCTTATCAATAAAAATCGCCCATCGGCTCTCAAGCTGATGGGCGATTTTTATTTGCCTAGCCAACTGTGAGTATCTATATTCAGTGAAAAAGTCAGTGAAAAGTAATATCGATACATGACGCACTGGTGATATCAATTTTTCTTGCTTGCTGTACCTGTGCAGACAGAGGCTAAAAAAAATTAGTGTCAGCAGTATAGTCGCGTTTTTGGGGTATTTTTACTATGGGGCGTCCCCTAAATGAATTATTACCCGAATAAAGTCCCACTTAAATTAGAAATTACATTAGTCATCGGTTAAGTAAGAAAGCTAATAGGTAACAAACAATTTCTAACATCGCTCTGACTATATTTTCGCTACTATGGCGCCATATGCTTAACGCATTATTAAGAACAGTTAAATGAATCAAGTTAATACTTTGGAGAAAACGATGGAAACGATAACTAAAATTGTCACTGCCCTACCAGCCCTTGCCCTACTGAGTGCTTGCGCCACTACCGCACCGACTACCCCAGATGCCACTGATACACCTGTTCCAGAAAAAGTGACAGCCGCTTATGATCGTATGGCATCAGCGCCTTATACGTGTACTGACGACAGCAAAATCATGGCAAAGCAATCTATCAATAAAGAACAAGTGATGCTAAACGCGACATTGCCTAAAGTAAATTGGGCAGAGCAAGCACTCATCTTAAATGGTAAAGTACAAGGCGATGTAGCAAGTTACGTCAACGAATCAAACCCAGAAGCTGTCTATGCATGGCACATGAAAGGCGACAAAGGTATTTTTGCCATCAAATGGGCAAATGGTAAAGAATACCAAGTAAACTGCCAAATATAATCAGTAGCCACGAGCAAAATTTATCATAAATAGTGAACAAAAAAACAGTCATCCTATGGTGGCTGTTTTTTTGTGCGCATTTTTTAAAAATATGCCGATTACTTCGGTATTTTCATATTCAATATTTTTACAACAGGCGCTTGTTTCCTCCATTTCGCTAGAGAACCGTAAAGAAAGCTGTCAAACTAGCAGGTAGAGTACATTAATCATGACCAATAATAAAAAGGATAACTCGATGGCTAAGCGTCTGATAAGTATGATGGTAATTGCAACGGCAAGTATGTGGGCGCTGACAGGCTGCGATAACGCTACCGATTCTGTCGATGCCACTGAGCAAACTGCGGAGACAGCAGAAGATCCATCTGCACCAGCAGCCGACACCATCGACTGGTCATTGGTAGACAGTGGTGAAAAGCCTGCTGACCCCACCAACTATCAGTATCCGTTTGCACTCGATAGTCAAAACGTCCGTGATTATGCGGATTATTTCAAGGTGGACGCTGCGACCGCACAGCACAATCTAACCATCAGCATGGCCAGTAACGAGGCACTATCGAAAGCCTTGGATCAGTTGAGTGAGACCTATGTATCACATGAGGTAACCGATGGCAATGAAATGACGCTTATCATTCATACCACGCCCGATGTCGCTGCCAGCAGCTACGATTATGTGCTGTCTGATGACTTTGCTAAAGGATTGGTATTACCTATCGTGATACAGCCAGATGGTAAGAAAGGTGATGCGAAGGCGCATAGTGAGATGGTGGAGTAGAAGTTAATAGCGTGTGTTTTTATTTATATGACACACGCTATTAAAGAAGATTAAGTCTGACGATATGGATTGTTTGAGAGTTCAATTTTTATATTGGTATCGCATAACAGCTTTGCTAAATAAGGTTGATACTGAGTAGCTGCTGGGGCAATATAGATTTTATCAAGATGTAACTTTACATCTGCTTCATATTCAACGTATAGAAACCTACCAAACTCCATTTTAACTTCAGGTCTATCAAGTGAAGTAATATAAATCATTCGACACTCTTGCTCCTCCTGAAAAGCTATATGCTTAATTAAATACTTTATTGGTAGTAATATCCTATCTAGTAAAATATTTATTTCTGAAGTTTTCGATTGATCTAGCTTACTTACAATGTCCATAGCTTTCTGATACGTACCTTTCAAACACTCAAACCATATCAAAAACTCATTTGTCTTTTTATCAATATACTTTTTATACTTTATCCATTTTATATCAGCTTCAACACGGTCACTAAATTCTCTATAAAAAGTAATCTGATTGCGTTGTGCTAAATGTATAAATTGAGAACTAGGATCTATATAAACACAACGTATTACTGGCTGTTGACTAATTTTTTCCTTAGATACTTCTTCATCCAAGCTTCTTTCAGTTGCGATAAATGACACTTGATCAGGGTGATCATTTTCTTTAAAGAAATCTTTATTGAATATCAAACTAACACCAGAAGCTTCCTTATAGTCTTGCTTACCATAAAGTCTGAACTGGTTTAAACTATCATGATTAAAAGTAAAGCATCCAATAAATGTCTGATATTCACCATCAAACCTTACTCCACTATCTCCATCTTTACTCTCGTTCTTTAGATAACCCTCAAGTAACTTACCTTCACTAGGGTCATTAACATTATGAATAGTGTTTAGTCGAAAAGAATTAGTATTTGGATTATGTAGTAAAATGTTGGCCACTTCAGTTGAAGTATAATGTGCAAGCTTACGCTCTGCATGCAACTGTTTCTTTCCTATACTATTGATATCAATCTTTAATATAGATAATATCTTATATACAAGATTAGATATTTCAAAGATATTTCTACCCAGTTCCTCAAAACTTCTATCTAAAATTAAATTGCATATATCTATTTTATTTTTTGCTTCGTAAGGGAACTTGTTTTTTACGAAGACGAAACTGCTCTTAGCATGTTCTATATCTACTAAGCTATCACTTTCTAAAAGTATATCTCCTATAAAGAACTGAGCATTCTCATAAATACTTTTATTCTCTTCAAGTCTGATACTATTGAACACCTCTAGTGCTTCTTCCTTGTAATTTTTATTCAACAAAATAGTAGCTATGAGAAATTTCGCATTCGCTATACTTATTTTATTTCCATCACCGCTTATTATTATTCTTGCTAATTTCTTAATTATTCCACGAGTATATTCATCTGGAATTTCTTTTAACTTATCAATGATTTTTCTATCACTTTCAGTCATACCCTACTCCCCAACCATCGCCAAAAACTCTTCCTCACCCACGATTTTCACATCCAGTTTCTCTGCTTTGGTCAGTTTAGAGCCAGCCTTATCCCCTGCTAGTAGCGCAGTCGTTTTTGCCGAGATGCTGCCTGATACCTTCGCGCCTAACGCTTGCAGTTTAGCCTTGGCTTCATCACGTGCCATTTTTTCAAGTGCACCCGTAATCACCCACGTCTGCCCATCAAGTGGCAAGTCTTCAGCAGCTTTTTGCTCAACCTTATCCCAATGCACACCCGCTTCAAGCAGCGAATTGATCACTTCGATATTGTGTGGCGCACGGAAGAACTCGTAAGCCAGCTCGGCAGTGATGGTACCAACGTCAGGGGTTTTAATCAGAGTTTCGATACTGGCTGCCATCAGGCTATCGAGGTCACCAAATTGCTGTGCAAAGTTTTGCGCCGTGCCCTCACCCACACCGCGAATACCAAGTGCATAAATGAATCGTGCTAGCGTGGTATGTTTGCTGGCTTCGATAGCACTGATGATATTTTGTACCGATTTTTCACCCAATTTTTCTAGCGTAATTAGCTCGTCTTGATGATTGTGCAATTGGTAAATGTCTGCCACTGTCTTAACCAAACCATGCTCAAAGAAGCTAATGAGCCAACTCGCGCCAAGTCCATCGATATCCATTGCACGACGCGAGACAAAGTGAATCAACGCTTCTTGCTGCTGTGCGGGACAAAAGAGGCCGCCCGTACAGCGTGCCAAAGCCTCATCCTTTGGCAGGACGACAGGAGAGTCGCAGACAGGACAGGTAGACGGCAGCGTCACTGGTTTTGAGTCTGCTGAGCGCTGGTCATGCCACACGCGAGTGACTTTGGGGATGACATCCCCTGCACGGTGGACGCTGACCATATCGCCTGCACGCACGTCTAAACGCTGAATCTCACCAAAGTTATGTAGAGTGACATTACTGACGGTGACGCCGCCGACTTTGACAGGTTCAAGCTTACCCACTGGGGTAATCGCGCCGGTGCGTCCGACTTGCCATTCGATATCGTTTAGACGCGTCATCACAGTCTCGGCAGGGAATTTATAAGCGGTAGCCCAGCGTGGCTCACGTGATAGAAACCCAAGCTGCTGCTGCAATGACAGGTTATTTACCTTAATCACCATGCCATCGATTTCAAACGGCAAACTGGCACGGCTCTCAATCACAGACTCATAGTAAGTCTGTGCCGCGCGTGGATTTGCGACCACTTCTACTGCACTGACAGTAAAGCCAATGGTTTTTAGCCACGCCAAGCCTGCTGACTGCGTTTCGATGGTCTCAGGCAATCCCTGATTGATAGAATAAGCATAGAATGCGAGTGGACGACTGGCTGCTATAGCTGGATCCAACTGACGTAAGCTACCCGCAGCAGCATTACGTGGATTGGCAAAGGTTTTATTTTCACTCTCTTCTGCTAGGCGATTGAGACGATCAAAACCTGCCTTGGGCATCAGCACTTCACCGCGCACTTCTAGCAACTCGATATCAGCAGCATCGGCAAGCCAAAGTGGCAAGTTACGAATGGTCTTGGTGTTTTGCGTAATATCCTCGCCCGTTTGCCCATCACCGCGCGTGACGGCTTGGACAAATTTGCCATGCTCATATTTTAACGACACAGCCAATCCATCAAGCTTTAGCTCCATTTCATACTCAGGATTTTTCTGTGCGTCATTTAGACGGTCATTGACGCGGCGCATAAAGGCATGTAATTCGTCATAGTCAAAAACATTGCCCAGTGACAGCATGGGGATGTCATGAGTGACTTGAGTAAAAGCTGATAGCGGCATGTCACCGACTTGATTGATTGGACTATCAGGCTGCACCAAATCTGGATATTCTTCTTCAAGCTCCAATAAAGAGCGGCGCAATTGGTCGTATTCGCTGTCTTCTAAGATGGGATTGTCGAGCACATAATAGGCATAATTGTGCTGCTTAAGGGCATCGATAAACGTGCGCATTTGGATGACGATATTATCGCCAGTATCATGAGCCGCATTTTTATTGGTTTCAGTTTGAGCAGCGCTCGGTAAGATAGGGTCAGTCATAGTCGGCGTCTTTTATTTGCAATTCAAGATGTCGATATAATAACAAGTTTGCAGGATACTCGGTATAGCCAATCCTATATAAATCAGATACTGTGTCAGGCTCGCTCAGTCTACTATGTGTAGTACTTTCACTCACCTTCCTTGTATCTAAATTATCTTGAAGCGACTCTAGCATTTTGCAGAAACTAAAGCCCATTAAAAAAGGCAAATAACGTTAATCGCTATTTGCCTTTTTTAATGCTACTCATTTAATGCTACTCACTCATTGTATAAAATGGCGTTTAGCCCTCATAATCGCGGACTTGGTTGCGTAGTTGCTGCTTGTATTCAGAGGTGATTGGTTCGTTCTCTTCATCCAGCATAATGGCATCCAAATCGCTTGCCATCATATAAGCAATGCTCATCATACTATCGAAGCTGCGCAATGCTTGTGGGTGTGGCAACGATAAAAACACCACCACACCAGTATAGGTATTGGTCGCGACACTATGCGGGTCAAATGGTGCGATACCACTATCGGTGATACCCATCATGCTAAACCACAGCATGCCAGTGCCATCTTTTTGCTCGTAGCGATGGAACATATTCATCGCGCCATAGCGCAGACCATATTTATCAATCAGCGCCAATAAATCACGGCCACGGATAGTCGCCGTTGGACGGTCACGATATTGGTGCGGCAAGATGGTGATATTGATATTGTCTTTGGCATTGATCAATGGACCGTTTTGCGCATCATCGCCTGACTCTGATAGATGCTGATCCAGTATCGGGCTGTTGTCATCGAAGCTAGGCTCTTCTGCCGTGTCGATCGATGGCATCAGATTATCCGTTGCCGACATGAGGCTTGAAAACGCATCAGGCTCTTGTTCGATATGCATCTGATCAGCGGCTTCTACAAATTCAGCACTATCGGCACGGCGTTGCTCATCTTGCCAGCGCGCATAGTCAGCTTCATCGATGACGTCATGGTCGTCAGTTACGGTACTGCTATGCTCGGCTGTTAGCTGGGCGTCAACGTTGGTATGTGTCTGCGTCAAAGGCTCTTCTTCAACGACGGCATCCAAGTAGCTACGATCTGGACCGATGCTCGTCTCGCCAGCGACCGTATCATCAAGGTCTGGCTGATCGACGATATTACGCTCGTGACGCGGTATGATGGGAATACCATTTTTGTCATAATTGACCGCAGCAGCTTCGGTAGCAGCGCGGCGCTTAAAGCTACGAATGACCATAAACAGCCCTGCGAGCACGATAAACGCGGCAATGGCAATCAATATAAACTGAATAACGGTCATGATAAATACATCCTAGTATATATAACAAAAGGGAATACACAAACGAGCATAAATGGCAATATTCTAGCATGGCTGACCTATGTCGTCACCACATTGTGTACTTTATAACCAGTAAGCTTGGCTGAGGTCAAGCTTATTTGCATTTATGCCAATTGATTGATTATATTTGCATCTCGCTGATTCTCATAGCACTTTTAGTATCAGATTCTTAAGTCTTAGCTCTCTACATAACGCGCGGCTTCATCTAGCGAGACGCTGACTAATGTAGAAACACCTGCGCTTGGCATAGTAATGCCTTTTAGCTCGTCAGCAATCTGCATCGTCAGTTTGTTATGACTGATAAAAATAAACTGTAAATCATCGGCCAGCTCATGAATCAAACTGGTAAAGCGTTCGACGTTGGCATCATCAAGTGGCGCATCGACTTCATCAAGCACACAGAACGGTGCGGGATGCTGCTTAAATATCGCAAAAATCAAGCTCAGCGCGGTGAGGGTTTTTTCGCCACCCGACAGCACAGCTAGGCGACTATTACGCTTGCCCTTTGGCTGTGCCATTAAAGTAAGCCCTGCTCGCCACTGCTCTGACTTGTATTTGTCAGCGGGGATGTTGGCTGGCATATCGTCTGTGTTCAATGTCAAACTGGCTTGACCACCACCGAAGACTTTGGCAAATAAATTGGCAAGCTCAGTATTGACGGCATCTAGCGTTTGCATAAACAACGTCTTAGTGGTCTCATCAATAGACTCAATCGCTGCCGTCAACGTCTGCATACTAGCCGCAATATCTGCTGTCTGCTGCGCCAATGGCTCTAGGCGCTCATTGACCTCAGCCAACTCTGCCACTGCGGCGAGATTGACTGGACCGATTTTACCAAGCTGCTGCTCAAGCGTGGCACGTTCAGACTCTAATTCAGCGATTTTATCTGGACGCACACGGCGATCATGCGCGATAAAATCCGCGAGCAAGTTTGAGACACTCATCATTTGTTGCTGCGGGTGCTGTGTTGAATGCGATTCCGATTTATATTTGTGGCTTACCTTATAATACGCTTCTAAGGCATCATGAGTATGAGTGCTCGCATCGTCCAAACGTGCCATGCTTAGTGCCAACTCGGTGGCATGATTCGCAAGCTTACCCTGCTGAACTTGTAACGTATTTTGCACGCTATCCAACGCTGTCTGCTGCTGAGCATAGTCTTGCTTTAGCGCAGCCAATGCGGTATCACGTTCGGTCAATAGCACCTGCTGCTTATCTCGTGCTGTCTGCGCCATTTGTAATGCTGCTTGCAAGTCTGGTAACTTATTCTGCTGCTTCTGATGACTTGCTTTTAGCTGCTGCTCGCTCTGTAGCGATTGGTCATATTGCACAGTCGCCCGAGTTAGGCTGCTAACGCTATGCTCTAGGCGCATCTCGCTCTGTTGAATGCGTAGTTGCAATGCTTGCCATGCATCATCATCGGCTTGGCGTGTGCGATTTAGCTCACTGCGCTCAGCCTGTAACTGCTGACTGGTCGCACGGGCATCGGATATTTGCGGTGTTAACGCTACTATCTGGCTTTGAATATCTTGCTGCTCATGAGTGAGCACTTGTCCCTCTTGAGCTAACTCTTGTTGCTCTTGCTCAAGGGCAGATTTGTCCGCCATGAGACGCTGGCTGTCTGCTTGCAGGCGCTCAGCATTGGCACGCTGAGTCGTTAGCTGCTGCTGATATTTATGTTTATCACGGGTGAGCTGATCCGCTTGTCCGCGAGTTTCTTCTAGATTAATCGTTAATGCATCATAATCACGTTGGTTCTTTGCAATGGTGTTTTGCGTCTCTTGTATTTTGGTTTCAAACTCATCTAGCAAATCTTCTAGTGCTTGCAAACGGCTACGCTGCTGCAAACGCTGTGTTAAAAACTGGCTGTTGCTCTCACCTTGACTATCTTGCTCACCTGTAAGCTTACTCAGATTAATCGTTCCCTGACGACTGATGAGCCAACCGTCTGCGGTTAACAAAATAGCTGACGATGGCAACGCTTTTAAGATATTGGCAACGTCTTCAAGAGTCTGCTGATTGCTCGCTTCTGATTGCGCAATATATACATAGCACTGCTGCCAGAGCGCCAATGCAGGCTGCTTAATCAGTTGTGATAATGGCAAGACTGTATCAGCTAAGCTATCTGGTAAATGGTTGATGAGTGGCTTTGTAGCTCCTTGATTCTTAGTAGGTAACCACAAGCTATGACCACTCTCTATTGAAGGTTTTCCTTCTGCATTAGCCTGCTCATTTTGTGCTGTCTGATAAGTAACGATATCCGTTAGATCATGCTCAAGCACATGCCATAAGCTGTTCGCTTCCTCAATATCACTGCTCACATCATCAACGTTTAATTGATTAGATTGGTTAGAGATTAGTACATGACTATCTAGCCATAACGCCAAGACGCTATCGAGTAGCACGGCGTGCTGTTGCCCTTTTTCACTCAGCTCAATCTGCTCACGCAAAGTAGTAATGGCCAATTCGTTATAGCGATTGACGACATTGCTTTCCGAGCTATCATCTAGATTATCCGCTGTAGAGACAGAGGCTTGCTGTTGATTTTGCGGTGTAGGTTTTGGATGCAATATCTGATGCAGGGTATCATACTCACTGGCCAATACCGCGTGACGCTTCTCATGCTCACTCAACTCACGCTGCTGCGTATTCAAGCGCTGCTGTAAATCATGCGCTTGCGGTTGTAGTTCCGACAGACGCTCATCGATGCTGTCTTGTTGACGCTCAATCTGCTGCAACTGTTTATTCAGCTCTGCAACTTGCGTCTCTAACGTCTGCTGTAGGTTTTGTCCATCCGTTGGCGCTTGTTCATCAGAGCCCTTATCAGAGTCCTTATCAAAGCCCTTATTATTGCTAGAGGCTGATAGCGACTGTTGTAATTGCTGCCATAGATTTTGCCAGTTTTGCTGGCGGCGCTGCCATTTGTCATGGTTCTGCTGATGGCGTTTTTGCGCTTGGCTATTAATGGCTTGCTGCTGCTCAAGCATGCGCGCATTATCTTGTAGACGTGAAAGCTGGTTTTGCGCGTCATGCCATGCGCGCTGCAATGGTTGCTCGTTGCGTTTATGCGTGTCACGTTTACTCATCAACTCACTGAGCTGTGGACGCAAATCTGCCAAGATAGCCTGCTGCTCGGCTTGCTCGGCTTTTAATCGATCAATCTCATCCACTGCTTGCGCGCGCTGCTGATTCAAGCTTGCGAGTTGCTGCTCTATCACGGTCAATTGTGACTTGGCATCGCTCAGCGCGTGCTCAGCTTGTTGATAGCCTAGCTGCTGCTGATAGTGAGCGCTTTGGGCATCGTCCTTGAGCCATTGCTCTTGATTGATATGCGTGGCGAGCTTGTCTTGCTGCGCTTTTAGCGTCTCATAGTCGGCTTGTAATGTAGCGACTTCGGCAGTGCTGCGCTCATGGGCGATCTTTTGCTGCTGCTGCGTATACTTGGCTTGATACAGCTGTTGAATGGCCAGTTGCTGCTTGATATCAGCAAGGGTCAAGGCCAGCTCTTCGTAACGCTGTGCACTGGCGGCTTGCTTAGACAAGCGTTTTTGTTGGCTGACCAGCTCGCTTTGCATGTCATGCAGACGTGCTAGGTTCTCTTGTGTTTTCTCCAGCTTTTTTTGCGTTTCTTCGCGGCGTGCTTGATAACGAGACACCCCTGCAGCCTCTTCGATAAACTCACGCAGCTGCATGGGGCTAGATTCGACAATACGCCCAATCATACCCTGCTCAATCACCGCATAACTGCGTGCACCAAGTCCCGTACCCAAAAACACATCGACCACATCACGGCGACGACAACGTGTGCCATTGATGAAGTAATCTGAGCGCCCTTCTTTATTTACCTGACGACGAACGGACAGCTCTTGATACAGATTAAACTCATGGCGAATGCCCGTATGCTCATCTTGCGTATGCTCAAATGTCAGCTCGACACTGGCAACACTTTTGGCAGCCTTATCTTGCGTACCAGCAAAGATAACATCGCTCATCGCGCCGCCACGCAACTGCTTGGCAGAGGTCTCACCCAGCACCCAGCGAATGGCATCAATCACATTGGATTTGCCACAGCCGTTCGGCCCGACAATGGCGGTGATGCCATGACGGAAGGTAAAAGTCGTTGGATTGGCAAAGGATTTGAAGCCTGCCAGCTTTAGAGATTTTAGACGCATGAATAGTCAGTAGATATGGTGAAAACAGGCGGCTATTCTACCTGAAATAGTGCTGGATTTTTAGCATTTATAACTTCATATTTATAAATGTCAGGCCCAATGTTAGCGATCAGCAACGCCATACCCAAGGGTCTAGGGTTTGTCCTTACCTTCAAAATGAGGACAGACCCTAGTATTAAATTGGCTTGACTTTATTTACGTAGTCCTTAGCTGCTCAGTTTATTTTCGCCAGCGATGACTTTTAGTGTTTTTCCTACTTCGCTACTATAAGTCTGTTTGAGTATACCACTGACAAACACCCACTCTGACTGACAAGACTCAGGTGTTACCGTGACCGCCATATAGCCACGTTGATTAGCATTCATATATTGCAAATCAGTCACTAGCCCTGTCAATACAGCTTGCAAGGTTGATGGTGGAATATCAGGGACGTACTCTTCAAAGCCTGGTGAGCTGACAGAGCTGGTCGCAAACTCAACACCGACTGACACACCATCTTCATTGGTCAGATTACTTGCCCATGCATTATGCGTGTCGCCTGCGAGTACCACCAAATTTTTATTTAAGCTGCTGACTGCCTTTAACAGTCTCTCACGCGATGACCCATAACCATCCCAAGCATCGAGATTATAAGGAAGATAAGGCTGCGCTAAAATACTTTTTTCTTCAACGGTCAACATGCTTGGATTGGTCTGCGCTTTATTTACTAAGCCCAGATAATCAATAATACTTAACCCAAGATTTGGATTGCTCAGATTCAGAATGACTGGCGCAGGTATCAGCATACGAGCCATCAATATTTGCTGACCGAACACTTGCCATTTGGCGGTCGATTGTTGCAACTGACTGACCAGCCAATTGTTCTGCCTCAGCCCCAGTAGTTGTCTTTCAGGGTCATTGGTGGCTAATGTAAATGCCTCTGTATCAATATATGGAGATCCATTACTATCTACTTTAGTAAAATTGGTATAATTGAGCTGCTCATCACGCCCAATGACTCGAGTGTCTAGCATATATAGGCTCAACAACTCACCAAAATCAAAGCGGCGATAAATCTCACTTTGTACCTCATTGCGTATTGGCATCCACTCATGATACGCGGTCACAGCAGCCAGTTTTCGATCATCCCAACCTCCTTCAGTGGCAGATTGATGGTTTTCGGCGCCGTCACTATAGGTATCATTTGAAAGCTCATGATCATCCCAAACCGCAATCATGGGCAGCGCCGCATGCAATGCTTGCAGGTCTAAATCGGTTCTATATTGAGCATAACGCGCGCGATACTCATTGATATTGACGATTTCTTTATTTGGCATGACTTCACGGGCAATGGACGAGGCGTTTGCCGAAGCATACGCGGGTACTGTATTGCCTTGAGCATCGGTATTGGTACGACCATATTCGTAAATATAATCCCCTAAATGTACGAAAACATCCAAATCATTACGTTTGGCAGCATCAGCATACACATGAAAAAAACCTGCGGGATAATTGGCACAACTAAAAACCGCCATTTTTACTTGATTTACGTTGCCAACAGGTAAGGTTTTCGTTTTGCCCACACGGCTAGACTGATCACCCACCATAAACTGGTAATAGTAAACGGTATTGGGCGTTAGCGAATCGACATCGACCTTAACGGTATAGTCTTTTATGGCGTTCGTCGTTACTTGACCTTGTGCAATCACATCGCTCATTTGCTCATCACGAGCCACAATCCACTGTACAGCAAATGTATGAGAGCCGGTGTTTTGCGGTGCGACTCGCGTCCACAATATCACTCGATCAGATAACGGGTCGCCACTGGCAACACCGTGATCAAAACTAATGGTTTTATCTGTGTCTATACGATCGTCATCATCGTCAGAGTCACAGCCTACCAAGCCCAAACTGGTCGCACCTACCGCCGTCATGCCTATCGTGGTTCCAAACCCTTGGATGAAACGACGTCTATTAAAGCCTGAGGTATTTTGGGTATCGTTATTGGGTCGTTGCTTGGACAAATGGGTATCAATAGCAGGTTTTGAGAGAGGAGAATTGCGCGGTTTTTTTACGCCATCCACAAAGACATTATGGATAATTTCTTTTTGCGGATTTTCATTGATAGCGCTTGCTTTGTTGATACTCGTTTCTGCGGTATTGTCATCTTGCTTGCTCATGGTCAGTGCTTCCCTATACTGTATAGTAATTTATCACCGTCAATAATTATCTTTATTTAGTTTGTGAATCTTCCTGACTTCTCTAAATAAAGATAAACAAAATTCTATGATGAGTATATCGCTATAAATACAGCGCTTCCTACCATTAAAGGCGACCGTCAGGTTAGATTTTTATTTTTTTATTCATCAAACCTTCACTAGAACGTGCCTCATTTTGACAATGGTAATAAAAATGAGATAGACAGCCGCCAAGCAAGGAAAGTCGTACAAATAATATCGAGATATTAGCAAGCTACTTGACGCAGTTTGGCAAAATTTGGCCATTTTTAGCCCATTTACCGTTTAGGGTTCAGATTGAGGACACGCTTTAAACTACAGTACCCCAATCCCACTTAATAATAACTGTCCACCAGCAAACACTAACAACACGCCAAACGCGCGTTTAAGCATCAGCGCAGGCAATACATGGGCGAGCTTGGCACCAACTTTTGCCATGGTAAAACTGACCACTGAAATACATAAAAATCCCGTGATATGCACAAACCCTATCGTACCCTCAGGTAGGTTGACCACGTCTTGACCGAACCATGCAAACCCTGCTGCGCCCGCCAGCGCAATCGGTAGACCGCAAGCCGCTGACGTACCGACCGATTGTTTCATCGGTAGCCCCGCCCAGTTTAAAAACGGTACGGTCAAACTACCACCGCCGATACCAAAAATAGACGACGCCATACCAATACCCGTACCAGCACCAAACTGGATGCCAGCAGAGGGTAATGGCTTCCCCAACTGTTCTTTATTAGAGAAAAACAGCATCTTTATCGCAACCAAAAGCGCGCCCACACCAATAATGGCTTGTAGTACCTTGCCGTCAATCATGTCCGCAACACCTGCGCCCACCAGACTACCAACGACCAAACCCAATGCCATTTTTCGCCATACTTCCCAGCGCACACCGCCGCGCTTATTATGAGCAGTGAGTGAGCTAATCGATGTCACAACGATGGTCGCCAGTGACGTGCCAATGGCCAAATGAGTCACTACTTCTGGTGAAAAATCATAGGCGGTAAAAATCCAGACCAGTGCGGGTACGATAATCATGCCGCCGCCAACGCCAAACAAGCCAGCGCTGACACCGGCAAAAGCTCCTGCAATCACAAACCACACATATAACATCATCGAATTAGCCTTTTATCTTGCTTGTATTTTGAACGGTATTTTTATCTTACTGATTTGCCTGTTTATGCCCTTAGTGACATCTTCTTAATTGCATTTGCCAAATCACACCCCAATCTTTATGCTGTCTGTTCGCGAAAACCGTCCAGTATATCAAAGATTATCCCAGCGACATTACTCAAGTAGAATAAACTTATGCCGATATTTACCCAATCATTTCACTCTGTGCCTGAGTCATTAACACTTGAGCATTTACCTGAGCTGAATCATCGCCATCTTACCAGTAGCGCGTCTACGAATAGCGAGCTAATAGCGGATGTACAGAATGGCACATTGAATGCGACCGAGATGCACCTGCTAACTGCTGAAACCCAAAGCGCTGGTCGCGGACAACACGGGCGCTCATGGCAATCACCGCGTGGCAATGTCTACCTGTCTCTCTATCATCCTGTTCACATACCGGTTAGTGGCTTACTGTCACTAATCATCGGTGTAGAGCTGGCAAAAATTCCCGTTATCCAAATGCTAAATGAGCAATTACAAATGCAAGGACTAACACCAATCGGCGTGAAGTGGGCAAATGATTTGGGGTTTTACCAAAGCCAGAATCAGCCTCAAAGCCAATCTGCCTTAGATAGCGCTGATGTGCATAATACGGAATTAAATCATCAGACACTGCCGTTTAATAAGCTTGCTGGGATTCTGATTGAACCCGTATCGCAAGCAGGCAAACTGGTTGGTTTGGTGATAGGTGTGGGTCTCAATGTCCAAGCCACACCAAAGCTAACTGCGCAAACCTCTGAAGGCATGAGTTATCAAGCGATTAGCTTACAAGATATTGCTGAGACACTACAGCCAAAAGCGCAGGCTGCCAGTCTACCGAGCTTACGTGTGCTCTATCAGCAAATGAGTAAAGCGCTAATGGCTGCGATGACGCGCTTTGAGCACCTAAGTATAGAAAAGCCAACGGAACATAGTTATTATCTGAATAGCTTTTTGAAGCAGTTTGACTCGATGGATGCACTGAACGAACTGCGATTACGTGTGACCCAAGAGCATAACGGTCAAACGAATATACTCACAGGCCACGCTTGTGGTATCGATACACATGGATGTTTGCAATTGCGCCAAGATAACGGTAAGATTTCTGCTCTTTTTACCGGACGCATCGACGTTATTCAAACGACTTAATCGTTTAATCAACGAGCACTAAAGTGCAGTAGCTATCAGGATATGATGTTGATAATTGCTGCGCTATATAAAGGGAATTTTATGCTCTGGCTTGATCTTGGAAATACCCGCCTGAAATACTGGCTCACCGATGATATCGGTCAGATAGTCACACATGATGCCAAACAGCATTTGCAAGCACCAGCCGAATTACTAATGGGTCTGACGGATCGCTTTGAGCGCTTTGCTCCTGACTTTATTGGCATCTCGTCCGTACTGGGTGACGAGCTGAATGCCAAGGTATCAGAGACCTTAAGCCGTCTTAATATTCCGTTTGAATTCGTCCATGTCGATGCCGCTCACACACTCATGAAGAGTCAATATAATGATGAGCAGCTCGGCTGTGATCGTTGGCTACAGATGCTCGGCGCGGTGGATAAGAAGAAGCGTCAATGTGTGATTGGTTGCGGTACAGCAGTGACCATTGATTTGATCGATCACGCTGAGCATTTGGGCGGTTATATCTTTCCCAGCATCTACCTGCAACGTGAGTCTTTGTTTTCTGGTACTAAGCAAATCACTATCTCTAACGGGACTTTCGACAGTGTCGGCCAAGGTGTCACCACACAAGATGCGGTACATCGCGGCATACTATTATCAATCGTCGGTGCTATCAATGAAATTCGCCATCGTCATCCCAACTTTGAAGTCATCATGACGGGCGGCGATGCAGCTATTATTTCTCAGCATGTTAATCGTCCTGTACGTCTGCGTGATGATTTATTATTAAATGGTCTGGCACGGTATTTTGATCATAGTAAATAATCGACGTGTGTTGTCGTATTTTAAATACGATGGTTATGATGCTGTAAATACAATCGGTATATCAATATTTCCCTCTACTGCCCTTCCTTTTCTCAAAAAAGGCTTGAAACGAGCCTTCTTAAGCTCTCTAGAAAAAGCATCGTCTATCTTTTTTATACCACTACTCTCAATCACTTTTACATTTCTGATACTACCTTGCTTATCAACGCGCAATGAAAAAAACATTTTTAAGTCCCTTCTATCACAAGGTCTAATAATATTCCCATCTTGGTCGTACGAACAATGAGTGAGATATTTATTCAGATAGGCTGGTATATTTTCAAATTTTGGCGGTCTTCGCCAGCTAGCATCTTGGGTAGAGAGCTGAATAACAGGTTCAGGATTCGATAAATCAACCAGCTCTGCTTGTGCAGGCGTTATACTCGCTGTTATCGTAAGCAATGCAAACAAAGTGGTTAACAGACCATAAGCACCGATAGATTTTATGTTGGTGAGAAAATGAGAAGCTGTCTTGTTGGAAGCTATGTGATTAAGAGCGAACTTGGTATTTCGTTTACGAATCATTATAAAAGTCTTTTATTTAAGTCATTAAAAAGTGCCACGCTATGAGACATATAACGTAGCACATTTTTAGATTTTAAAATAAAATTATTCGATAAAAGTTAACTTTTAAACAATTATTACGCTTTATTTGGTCTCGTTAAATAGCTCACGACCAACTAGCATACGGCGGATTTCACTGGTACCTGCTCCAATTTCATATAACTTAGCATCACGCCAGTAGCGACCAAGTGGATACTCATTGGTATAGCCATTACCACCAAATATTTGAATGCCTTCGCCTGCCATCCAAGTGGCTTTTTCGGCACACCATAGAATCACACTGGCACAATCTTTACGTACTTCTCGACTATGACCGGCACCGCGCGCGTCCAACATATCGAGATTTTTGCCGACGGTGTACAAAAAGCTGCGACCTGCTTGCAGTATCGTATACATGTCTGCAACTTTACCTTGAATAAGCTGAAACTCACCGATGGCTTGACCGAACTGCTTACGATCATGAATATAAGGCACGACATTGTCCATCACTGCTTGCATGATACCGATAGGGCCTGCAGCCAATACGGCGCGCTCATAATCTAGGCCACTCATCAGTACCTTAACGCCTTCATTGAGCCCGCCCAAGATATTTTCGCTTGGCACGGTCAAATTGTTGAAGGTCATCTCACCAGTGTGGCTACCACGCATGCCTAATTTATCGAGCTTTTGCGCTGTGCCGAAACCTTCCATGCCTTTTTCCACGATAAAGGCCGTCATGCCTTTGCCGCCTAGCTCTGGATTGGTCTTCGCATAGACCACCATCACATCAGCATCAGGACCATTGGTGATCCACATTTTAGTGCCGTTCAACACGTAGCTGCCGTCTTTCTCTTCGGCTCTGAGCTTCATACTGACCACATCTGAGCCAGCGCCCGTCTCACTCATTGCCAATGCACCGATGAACTCACCGCTGATCAACTTAGGTAGATATTTTTGCTTTTGTGCTTCACTACCATTACGTTTGATTTGGTTGATACATAGGTTCGAGTGTGCGCCATAGCTCAACGCGACCGATGCCGAAGCACGGCTAATCTCTTCCATCGCGACCATGTGTGCGACGTAGCCCATATTAGAACCGCCGTACTCTTCAGGAACAGTAATACCGTGTAGGCCGATATCACCCATCTTTTGCCACAGATCCATAGGGAACTCATCGCTGCTATCAATCTCGGCAGCACGTGGGGCGATTTCATTGGCCGCAAACTGCTGTACCATATCACGTAGCGCATCAATATCTTCGCCAAGCTGAAAATTCAATCCAGGTAAACTCATAACTATTCCTTGTGTTTTGATGCTTTTAAATTTCGGATTTTAATCTGTTTTTTAAAGCCACTGTAACTATATTTTTGAGGTCATAGTCAATTCAATGTGAAAGTATGACAAGGCAACCGAGTGTCAATGTATATTGAATACTTCAAACGAGGTTAACGCTATCATACTTTTATAGTGGATTGACTACTCTAATTAAGACTGACGTTTATTGATTAAAGCACGTGCCACGTTCGAGCCATTTGGACGCTTTAAGAACTCACTAATATGTTCACCTGCCACGACCAATTTATCCAAATCGATGCCTGTACTGATACCCATACCATGCAGCATATATACCACATCTTCGGTCGCCACGTTACCTGTTGCGCCTTTGGCATAAGGACAGCCACCCAGTCCAGCCACTGAGGTATCAAATTCACTGACACCCATTTGTAGTGCGGCTAAGGTATTGCTCAATGCTTGGCCATAAGTGTCATGAAAGTGACCTGATAGCATAGAGATATCAGCATATTCTAATGCAGCTTGTATCGCGCGCTGCACTTTGATCGGCGTACCAACACCGATGGTATCGGCAATGCCAATTTGCTCTGAGCCAATCTCAACCAAACGCTTGGTCACATACGCTACTTGGCTTGGGTCAATGTCGCCTTCATAAGGACAGCCAACCGTACAAGAGATAACGCCACGGACTTTGATGCCCTGCGCTTTTGCAGCGGCAGCCACTGGCGCAAAACGCTCAATACTCTCGTCAATACTACAATTGATATTTTTTTGGCTAAAGGTTTCACTTGCTGAGCCGAAAATAACGATTTCGTCAGGACGGCACAAAATGGCATTTTCAAAGCCGCGCATATTGGGCACTAGCACTGAATAGCAAACCTCCGTCTGCCGCGTAGACGCTAGCGCGTCAAGCAGCGCGCTGTTATCACCCATTTGTGGCACCCACTTTGGCGAGACAAAGCTTGTTGCTTCTAGCTTTCTAACACCGGCCGCAATCAAATCGTTGATAAGCGTTTGCTTAACCTCAGTCGGCACCGTCGTTGATTCGTTTTGTAGTCCATCACGCGGACTGACATCAACGATTCTGACGTGCTCTGGATATGAATGGCTTGGATACGAATGGCTCATGCTTTTCGTCCTTATTGTTACTTACCTATTATTAAGCTCTGTCAGCTATTCGCTTTCCGTATCAATACGTAATAACTCGTCACCATCAGCGACTAAATCACCTGCTACAAATAGCAATTCTGCTACCACACCGTCTGTCGGTGCAGTAATTGTATGCTCAATTTTCATGGCTTCAATGACTGCTAACGGCTCGCCTTTTTTCACGGTATCACCAACTGCTACTTTAAAGGCCACTACTTGTCCTGGCATCGGTGATTTTAAACTACCGACTGCTGCAGACTCCTCGCCTACATTCGCCATGATATCAACAAGCGTAATCTCATCACGACCACTGTCTGTGAACACATAAACGGTCTCATTATGCACCCAGCTTTGCGCGCTAGTACGTGCACCATCCAACCATAACGTATGATTGTGTTCGTCACTGCTGGCATAGCTCACTTGGCCTTCATAAACTGTTTCGGTCTGAGCAGCTACGTTAATATTGCTATTACCCTGCGTGTTAGCGATTTCTTTTTCAATAACGAGCGTAAAGCTGCTTGAATGGTCACTGCCTTTTTTGCTGTCTGAACAACTTGCATTGTGCCAGTTGCTCATGCGGGCAGTATAAGCACTCTCATCATAAACCAAGCTGAATGAGCGAGTGTAATCATTATAAGCACGGAAGCCAGTAGGTTTACTAAATGGATCGATATCTGACTCTTGCGTTGCCATCTCGCTCGCAAGCTGCTGAGTAATGGCAGTTACAGCAAGCGTCGACAATCCAAGAGGGTGCTGATCAAACAGCTTATCCTGCTCACGCTCTATCAATGCGGTATCGAGATTGGCTTTGCTAAAAGATGCTGTATTTAAAATATAGCGTAAAAATGCCGCGTTATTCGGCAAACCGACGATACGCGTTTGGGCAAGTGCTCGATCGAGCTTGGCTAACGCTTGCTCTCGAGTCGGCGCATGAACGATAAGCTTGGCAATCATAGAGTCATAAAATTGGCTAATCACATCGCCTTCGCGCACGCCATCATCGATACGCACGCCAGTACCATTTTTATCAATCATAAAGGTGCTGTGTTCAGGTTTTTGATACGTAAACAACGTACCTGTCGCTGGCAAGAAGCTATTGTCAGGATTTTCGGCACAGATGCGTGCTTCAATTGCATGGCCGTTGATTGTCAGATCGTCTTGGTTTTTTGGCAATGGCTGACCTGCCGCGACCAACAGCTGCCACTCGACCAAATCGACACCAGTAATGGCTTCACTGACTGGATGCTCAACCTGCAACCGCGTATTCATCTCCATGAAATAAAAATTCATAGAATCTTCGCGCTGCTCAACGATAAACTCGACCGTGCCTGCGCCGACATAATCGACCGCACGAGCCGCTTCAATAGCAGCGGTTCCCATCGCTTCACGCATCGCAATATCAACACCCGGTGCAGGTGCTTCTTCTAATACTTTTTGATGACGACGCTGTACGGAACAATCACGCTCGAATAAATGCACATAGTTGCCATGCGTATCACCAAATACTTGGATTTCGATATGGCGCGGTTTTAAGGCGTATTTTTCAATCAACACTTTATCATCACCAAAGCTAGTAATGGCTTCACGGCGACATGAGTCTAACAAGTCAATAAAATCGCTGCTTTGCTCCACGATACGCATGCCTTTACCGCCGCCACCTGCACTGGCTTTAATCAAGACAGGATAGCCAATGCTATCGGCTTGCTGCTGCAAAAATTCTGCATCTTGATTGTCACCGTGATAGCCCGGTATTAATGGCACGCCAGCTGTTTCCATCAAACGCTTGGATTCAGACTTGCCGCCCATGGCACGGATAGCATCAGCCGATGGACCGATAAAGACCAAGCCAGCATCTTGACAGGCTTGCGCAAAGTCAGCATTTTCACTTAAAAATCCATAACCCGGATGAATCGCTTGTGCGCCAGTCTCAAGCGCTATCGCAATAATCGCATCACCTTTTAGATAGCTGTCTTTTGGTGCTGAACCACCCAAATAGATTGCTTCATCACAGACAGCGACATGCTTAGCACTACGATCCGCATCAGAATAAACAGCGACGGTGCTGACACCCAGACGCTTGGCAGTCGCGGCTACTCGACAGGCAATTTCACCACGGTTGGCAATTAGAATTTTAGAAAACATGACTATCCTTATCGTTTAAGCTATAACTTGCAAAATTGTAGAAAGTTAATAATGACGTTATTATTTTTTTAACTCTTTAGATATCATTTGGAATATTTAAGTTTTAAGCTTTGCTAGAAAAAATTTTAGTATTTAGGATAAAAATTGCAATATGGCTTTAAAGTCAGGTAACGTATCGAAATTATTAGACTCTGTATCAATGCTATGCCAACTAGACTTTGAACTTAAGCAGAAATTGGCAACGACTTCTACAGCAACCAAATTCCTATCAAACTCTAATAAGCCCACGGGTATCCAGTAGTATTTATCTGCAAATGAATTGGGAACAGGGCATCCACAGTTGGTGCAAAAGTGCGAGCTAAATCCTGTATTTTTTTGCCAATTTTTTATAGTATCGTGCTTTAACCATCTGAAATGGCTTGCTTCGATAATAGTTGCTGAATTAGAACTTGAACCTGACTGTTTTTTGCATAATGAACAATGACATTGATAAATCTTAAAAGGGTCGGTTCGTATCTCGCTAGAAAACTGAACATCACCACACAAACATTTTCCTAACATTATATTGTCACCTTTTCGGACATCGCTTAACTCTTAAAAAGCTTATGATTATCTAAACGACTTTTTCTTGTTGTAAAAGCTGCTAGTATTAATTGAATGTGGCTTATAACGCGTTTTGGCATACTACAGCGACCAATCAGGTTTACGTTTTTGCAAAAAGGCTTGTACCCCTTCTTTGCCTTGCTTTGATGAGCGGATATCAGCGATACCTTTGACCGTGTCGGCAATCAGTTCATCTGTAATAGGCGCACCAGCGACATCGTGTAATAGCTGCTTGCAGGTTTTGACTGCATCAGGGCTGTTTTTAACGACTTTGCTACAGAACGCCGCCACTTCATCGCCCAACCACTCTTCACTAACACGCTCATGGATAAAGCCAAGCTGACGTGCTTTTTTGGCATCAAATACTTCAGCACTTAAGAAGTAACGCTGCGAGGCTCTAGTACCCAGTGCTCTGATGACATAAGGGCTAATCGTTGCAGGGGCTAAGCCTAAACGCACTTCGCTTAGGCAGAAATTTGCAATCTTAACGGCAATAGCCACATCACAAACAGCGACCAGACCCATGCCACCGGCATAGACATCACCTTGAATAGCCGCAACTGTTGGCTTTGGGCATTCGTAAATAGTTTTGAGCATTTGCGCTAATTTGTCGGCGTCCGCTAGGTTTTCTTCATAACTATAATCTGCCATGGCACGCATCCAATTCAAATCAGCACCTGCACAAAAGGCCTTGCCAGCAGCGGCTAGCACAATGACACGTACCTCATCATCAGCACCAAGCGTACTGAATGCATCAGTCAGCTCAGCAATCATTTCATCGTTGAAAGCATTACGTATCTCAGGACGATTCAATGTCACCGTCGCCACATGCTGCTCAACGCTGACCAACAGGCTTTTATAATTATTAGTATTTTTTAATTTCGCTTCTTTCATAGCTTTCTCTGTGTTCCTATTTGTAAATGTTTATGTAAATATTTAGCCCAACGTTTGGGCCATTCATAATAACGCCCATATAAGAAAGTAAGATGTCAAAACCCGATGCCGCGATATAATCACATTAAAAAAATTGTCGCACCACCATCTTATTACGAGCAGACCTTGGAGCGCTTACATTCTAAAAACCCCAAATGTCGTCTCTTCAATCGGCGCGTTATATGCAGCGCTTAGTCCTAATGCCAATACATGACGGGTATCAGCAGGATCAATCACGCCATCGTCCCATAGACGTGCGGTGGCATAATATGGGTGACCTTGCTTTTCATACATATCGAGAATCGGTGCTTTAAATGCCGCCTCATCATCATCACTCCACGCCTCGCCTTTACGATCAAAATTGTCACGCTTGACCGTTGCCAATACTGATGCTGCTTGCTCGCCGCCCATCACCGAGATGCGCGCATTTGGCCACATCCATAAAAAGCGCGGACTATAAGCACGACCACACATGCCGTAGTTACCAGCACCGAATGAGCCACCGACGATGACCGTGAATTTCGGTACTTTCGCATTGGCGACTGCCATCACCATTTTGGCACCATGACGCGCAATGCCTTCGTTTTCATATTTGCGACCGACCATAAAGCCAGTGATGTTTTGCAAAAATACTAATGGGATTTTGCGTTTACAGCATAGCTCAATAAAGTGCGTGCCTTTCTGCGCTGACTCACTAAATAAGATGCCATTGTTGGCGATGATACCGATTGGCAGCCCTTCAATATGAGCGAATCCACAGACTAGTGTCGTACCAAAGCGTGATTTAAATTCATCAAAAGCACTGTCATCGACGATACGAGCAATGATTTCTTTGATATCAAATGGCTTACGCTTATCGGTTGGAATGACGCCATATAGCTCTTTGGCATCATAGCGTGGTGGACGCGGCTTGATTTGATTGGGCACTTGCTTCGCAGGACGATTTAGATGGCTAACAATATTGCGCGCAATTGACAGCGCATGGGTATCGCTCTGTGCTAAGTGATCGACGACCCCTGACAGACGGGTATGCACATCGCCGCCGCCCAAGTCTTCAGCAGTGACTTCTTCGCCTGTCGCCGCTTTGACCAGTGGTGGACCACCCAAAAAGATGGTGCCTTGGTCTTTGACAATAATAGACTCATCACTCATCGCTGGCACATAAGCCCCGCCAGCCGTACAGCTGCCCATGACCACAGCAATCTGAGGAATACCTGCCGCACTCATATTGGCCTGATTAAAGAAGATGCGACCAAAGTGCTCTTTGTCAGGAAACACGTCATCTTGATTGGGTAAGTTAGCACCGCCTGAATCCACCAAATAGACACAAGGCAAGTTATTTTCTTGCGCGATTTCTTGCGCGCGTAGATGTTTTTTGACCGTCATTGGATAGTAAGTACCACCCTTTACCGTGGCATCATTACAAACAATCATACACTCGGTGCCATTAATACGACCGATACCCGCAATCACGCCCGCCGCTGGAATCTCTTCGCCATACATATCGTGCGCTGCCATCGGTGCCACTTCTAAAAATGGCGTACCCACATCGAGCAAACGCTCAACACGCTCACGAGGCAAGAGTTTGCCACGGGCTAAATGCTTGGCACGGGCACGCTCTGAACCGCCTTGCACGACTTTACGCAAGTGACCATATAAGTCATCGACCACCGCTTGCATGGCGGCACTGTTTTGCTGAAAATCGCTTGAGTTTGGACTCAGTTTACTGGTTATGATAGCGCTCATGACATCCCTTTTTCTTTAATGCGTAAATGCGAGTGGCTTTTTTATTTTATGCTTTATTTTAGCTTTTACTCATATATCTTATTCATAAAATAACAGATAAGAATGGTTAAATTTCTACAAACCCAGCTCTTCTTTCATCTGCTCAATAATTTTATATTTCTGAATCTTTCCAGTGATGGTCATCGGATATTCAGTGACAAAGCGATAATAAGTCGGCACCTTATAATGGGCAATATGCTCGCTACAGAACTCGCGAACTTCCTCTTCCGTCAAGCTGTCTGCTTCTTTAGGGATAATCCAAGCCGCGAGTACTTCACCATACTTTTTGTCGGGAATTCCGACGATTTGCACATCACGAATCTTTGGATGACGATAGAGATAGTTTTCGATTTCTACTGGATAGATATTCTCTCCGCCGCGAATGACCATGTCTTTACTACGACCAACAATTTTTACGTAGCCATCTTCATCCATCGTTGCCAAATCACCTGTATGCATCCAACCATCTTGAATAGCAGCGCGGGTTTTGAAGCGACTGCCCCAATAGCCTTTCATCACTGAATAACCACGTGTAAACAGTTCGCCTGTCTCGCCCAAGGCTACAGTCTCACCCGTTTCCGTATTGACGACTTTGACCTCAAGCGCAGGCTGTACTAAACCAACAGTCGATACTTGCTTATCAAGCGGCGTGTGTTCATTGGTCTGGCAAGATACGGGACTGGTCTCTGTCATACCGTAAGCGATGGTGACTTCGCTCATGTGCATCTTATCAATGACGCGGCGCATGACTTCAATCGGACAGCTAGAGCCTGCCATAATGCCTGTACGTAAGGTCGATAAATCAAAGTTTTCAAACTCAGGATGGTCAAGCTCTGCGATAAACATTGTTGGCACGCCATGCAGACCCGTACATTTCTCTTCTTCGACTGCTTGCAAGACTGTTAATGGCTCAAAGCCATCGTTTGGATAAACGATACAACCGCCATGCGTGAGAATCGCTAAGTTACCAAGCACCATACCAAAGCAATGATACAACGGCACTGGAATGCACAGTCTATCCTCTTCAGTGAGATTCATGGCCTCACCAATGAAGTAACCGTTATTTAGGATGTTACGATGGCTTAAGGTAGCGCCTTTTGGTGTGCCTGTAGTACCACTGGTGAACTGCACATTAATGGCATCGGTATTTTTGAGTTGGGCTTGACGCTCTGCAACACGCGGATCGTTGGCATCGCCTTCTGCCATCCATGCGGAGAATTTCTGCATAAAACCAAACTCTTCATCAGATGCTGGCTCATCAATCCAAATGATACGCTCAATCGTCGGTATCTCGACCAAATCAAGCTGGGTATAGTCTTTATGATAAATCTCAGGACATAGCTCACGAATCAGACTGGCGTAATCACTGCTTTTGAAGTGACGCATGAGCACAAGCGCTGAGCAGCCCAATTTATTCAAGGCATATTGCAGCTCAAAGGTACGGTAGGCAGGATTGATATTTACAAGGATAACACCGACTTTCGCCGTGGCCAATTGCATCAATAACCATTCAGCATTATTGTGTGACCAAATGCCGATACGATCGCCGATCTCAAGCCCCATCTCAATCATGCTACTGGCTAGCTGATTGACTTGCTGTTGTAGTTCACGATATGTCCAGCGGATGTTTTGATGGCGTACGACCAGTGCTTCGCGCTCAGGATATTTGGAGACAATGGCATCAAAAAAGTCGCCTATTGTCGCTTCGATCAGCGGTACATCAGGACCTTTGTCATAGCTTTGAGTAAGTGGTGCATTTGCTGAGCGTACACCCATGTTGATACTAGGAATATTATTTAAAATAGCATCGAAATCAACGTGAGTCGCATCCAAATTAGAATTCTGAGTCATAACGAGTCCTTTCGTTTTACTTTTTATAGTATTTATAGATAGTACTTATTTATAGCTTGCGAGCAAACCCTCTTCCTTGATCAGGCTTTACATAGCATTGAGCTACTATAACGCCATAAATGAAAGCCTGTCAACAATATCAATACAATACGTATCATTTAATTAGTCATGTAACATACTTGCTTAGAAAAAGATAACATAAAATCATGGCAAGTTTTTGACACAAAAAAGCCAGCCACGTAATACGTAATATGGCTGGCTTGGCGATCAAGATGGTCTTTAAAGAATCTTTGATAACAGTTTCTTAAAAAAAATTCTTATAGAACACCTTTTATAAAGTACATATTAATGCCTATTTCCTAAAAGACCGCATATCAATCGTTATGCCTTAGGAACTGCAGGCGCTTTGATCGTTACCGTTGCGCTAACGGCTTCATTATCATCGAGCAAATCCATGATGAGCTCATCATCACTTTCTGTCTTGACCTGCCAATTACCAGTCGCTTGTGGCACACCTGTCACCATGACGGAGATTGCTTTGTTTTTCAGGCGAATCATGGGCGGTTTATGATCGTAGCCATTATGATCTAGACCCAACACATCATCAGCAATGGTAGCAGCCTGAGCGCGTAATGGGGCGACATAGCGACACGGCACGCCATCGATAGACATACAGTCACCAATCGCATAAATATTGGCTGTACTGGTACGCAAGGTCGGCGCATCCACCACGATACCAGTGCGACGGTCAAAATCGACACCAGCTGCGGTAGGCAGTTTATCATCGACGGTCAGACCTGTACTGGCAATCACATGATCCACGATGAGCGGTTCGATTGGCTCAGCAGTACTGCTGTCTGTCGCTGATACTAGCGCCTCATAACTGACCTGCAGTTTTCCATCACTGATACGAGTAATAGCAGATACCTGATACCCTCCTAAAAAGTTAATCCCTTGCGACTTAACTGCTTGGGCAATACGAGCCGTTGCTTTTGGCGGTAGCATTTGTGATAGCGGCGCATCGTTTAAATCAATGAGCGTCACTTGATGACCTGCTTTTAGTAAGTCCTCTGCAATCTCCGTCCCAACCATGCCTGCACCGACGATGGCAACGTGCTGACTGCCCGTTGCTAAATTTTCTTGCAGCTGTCCAAAGCGCTCAATATGATTGACGTGCCAGACCAAATCCTCTGGCAAGCTTTTTGGGAAAATAGGATGCGCACCCATCGCCAGTACTAACTTACCATAACTGATCGTGGCATAATCCGTGTTGGCTGGATCTGAGCGCTGTGCAGAGACCAGTTGCAGCTGTTGAGTGGTCGTGTCAACATCCGTTACTTGCGTGTTGGCTAGTAGCTTAATATTTGCAGCTTCTGCGGCATCAACACCCGTTGCTCTTACCAAGTCTGCAGCACTTTTCCTTTGGCTAATCGCCATGGTCAGCATTGGCTTATGATAACGATCGCCGCTATCAGCCGTTACCAAAGTAATCGGAATATCTGTGTCTTTTGCACGAATGGCATCAATCACATGCCAGCCTGCCAAACCTGCACCAATAATGACAATACCTTTAGATGACGTAACAGGTGCTACTGATGGATTTTCTACACTCATATGAACTCCAATACGGTTTATGAATTATTTTAATTATCAAAAACATTGATCGCTATTGTATCAGTAAACAGCCATGCACTCACCTATCCAACAACTCACTTATTCAATATCGAACTCCATGCGATGTGCTGTTGCACGCATAGTGTCACTATCTATTAATTTTTTGACACAGTATAGACTTGCATGGATACCTGCACTTATCCCCGCTGATGTAATAATATTACATGTATCGTCACTGGCATCTACAAAACGAGTATCAGAGATAACATTAATGCTAGGATAAGATGCCAGATTGTCCAGATCCATCCAGTGCGTGGTGGCTGACCTACCAGCCAGCAAACCTGCCTTGGCCAATAGTAAAGCTCCTGTACACACTGAAAGTGTCAGCTCTGCCAAGTTTGCTTGAGTGATGATCCAGTCAATCACTACCTTATTATGTATTTCTATTTTTTCAGCACCATAACCACCAGGGATTATTAATACATCAATGTCTGGATGGTTGGTAAAATTATAATCAGGAATAACTTGTAGGCCATTCCTAGCAGATATTGGCGCTTGGTTCTCAGCTATAGTGATAACGTCAAAATACTTATTGTTAGCAGCATTTTCAGCTAACGAAAACACCTCAAAAGGTCCTGCAAAGTCTAATACCTCTACTTCATTGAACAGTAGTATGCCAACAGTTCGCTTTAACATCATAGTCAATCCTAATTAAGTTGATATCATTAAGTAAAATTAAATTTATTTGATTAATCAGATGTACCATTTCATCTGCCTTTGCCGTTTGCGATTTCTCTAATCCTGCGACTATTTCAGCGACTTTATAGCCTCAAAGTCTTCCTCTTTAAATGTTTTGGGGGTGAACATCATAGGCTCCAAGTCGTTTTTCAAATAGCTATACAAAAGAAACTGAATACAAAGCGCCCTATTAAAGATAGCGTTTAACTGTCTTTAATAAGGCGCTTTGTATAACCATTAGCAGTGGAAAGAAAAATAAGTTTTAGAACATGTCTTTATGTTAGAAACAACGCTATAGATAATCGTAAATCAGAATCTATTTAATGATTGAGAATCTTTGATAAGAACTGCTGTGCACGCTCACTTTTCGCGCCTTCAAAAAACTCATCCTTACTACAGTTTTCAACGATATGGCCTTCATCCATAAAGATAATACGATTGGCCACCTGACTGGCAAAGCCCATTTCGTGGGTCACACACATCATCGTCATACCATCACGAGTCAGCTCTACCATGACATCAAGCACTTCTTGAATCATCTCAGGATCAAGTGCTGAGGTTGGCTCATCGAACAACATCGCTATGGGATCCATCGCGAGCGCACGAGCAATTGCAACTCGCTGCTGTTGACCACCTGATAGTTCCGCAGGATATTTATTGGCTTGAACCGTTAGGCCGACGCGATCTAGATATGCCATCGCCTTTTTCTTGGCCTCGCTCTCTTTACGACCCAATACTTTAATTTGCGCGACCATTAAATTATCGATGATGGTCAAGTGAGGAAATAGCTCAAAATGCTGAAACACCATGCCGACACGGCTACGTAGCTTCGGTAAGTTGGTTTTTGGATCACCGACAGAGATGCCGTTGACCATGATATTGCCTTTTTGAAATGGCTCAAGTCCATTTACGGTCTTAATCAAGGTTGATTTACCGCTACCCGATGGACCACAGACCACAACGACATCGCCTTTGTGGACATGAGCGGTACAGTCAGTCAGTACCTGAAAGTCGCCGTACCACTTGCTAACGCTATCTATCTCAACGACCATCTCACTGCTAGCATGACCACTATTTGTGACCAGTCCACCAAAGTCATTTGTAAACGTTTTAGCATCATTCATCATTGGCTCCTAGCCTTATTCTTACTCTTGCCCAATTGCATTCAGTCAAAATATAGTCAATCCTCTATAAAAGAATGACAGCGTTAACCTCGCTTGAAGTATTACATATACATCTGCACTCGGTTGCCTTGTCTCTCTTTTAAATTGAATCAACTATACATTAATAACAAATGCCGTTAAATTTTGAAAGAATTAGAGCCAATCACATGCGATCAGACAATTATGCATTGCTCGACTCTTACTCTTAGAAAGCCTTTATTAAAACCTTAACCTTTTCTGTACGCGTTGTACGCCTACCGAAGCCGCCAAGCTCAAGACAAAATATACAGCGCCAGCGCCTAAGATATAAGGTGTTAATAGACCCATTAGCTCACCACGAACGTAGGCTGCGCGGAAAAAGTCTGTCAAACCAATAGCGAAAACCAACGTCGTATCTTGGAATAAGATAATACATTGCTGCAAAATCAATGGCAGCATCTTGCGGAAGGCTTGTGGCAAAATCACCAGACGCATCGTTTGTCCATAAGTCATGCCTAACGCTTTAGCAGCATTCACCTGACCACTACCGATAGACTGAATACCCGCACGGACGACTTCTGAGAAGTAAGCCGCTTCGAACATCATAAACGCGACAACACAAGAGGCAAAGGCAGCATCTAGTTGTAGATACTTACCCGCTGCCCAAAAATAAATCATCGGAACGGCAAAATAGAACCACAGTAGCACCAACAGTAATGGTACGGATCTAAAATAATTAACATATAGCTTGGCGGGAATCTCTAATGCTTTGATACCTGATAAGCGCATGAGCGCCAATACAGTACCTAAGCTGATACCACCGATAATAGCCAAAAACAGGACTTTTAGCGTGGTAATCATGCCACCCATTAAGCCTGGATACGCGGTCGCAAGTTCGGTCATCATACTCATTTCTGACTCCCTGCGATAAGCCCTGGTACTCTTAATTTACGCTCGATCAGACCCATAATAGCGATTAGCGAGAGATTAAAGACGAGGTAGATAATCGTCGCATAAGTATAAATCTCAAGGCTATTCTGTGTGTATTCGCTGATGGTTTTGGTTTGACTGATGAGCTCCATGACGCCGACTAATGAGGCGACAGAGGCATTCTTAAAACAGTTGGTCAGCTCAGAGCTAAGCGGCGGTAAGATAATACGGAACGCTTGTGGTAGCAGTACTTGCTTGTAAGCTTGTGGAATAGTGAAGCCTAGCGCATAAGCCGCGTTTATCTGTCCTTGTGGTAATGACTCAATACCGGTGCGCACTTGCTCGACAATACGAGCTGCTGTAAACAGTCCTAAACCAATACTGGCGGAGAGCATAGCGGATGTATTCGGTGATAGATCTCTAAACCACCATTCTTGTAGTGCTGGTGTCAACCAACCAGGAGCCACATAAAACCAAAAAAATAGCTGCACAAGCAGCGGAATATTACGAAAAAAGGTCACATAAGCGGTGCCAATGCGACGAGCTGTTTTGTTAGGTAAGGTACGCATAATACCGAAGACAGTACCGACGACCATCGCGATGGTCCAAGCAATACTACCAATCAGTAATAACCAGCCAAGACCAGTAATCATCCAGTGGATATACAGCTCGTTGCCAATACCCGTATGCTCAAAGAGCACACCCCAGTTCCAGCTATAATTCATGATTGTCTCTCCGAACAGCGATTGAAAAACTTACGTGTCAGATGGACGATGAGTCCGATCTGAACACGTAAGCAAGCTAGATTGAAGGACAAATACTACTGTGCAACTGCTACTTTAGGCTGATCGCTATCATGTGGATTGGCGATAAGTGCTTTTAGGTTGTCTGACATCTCAAAGTTCAAGTTGACGTTCTTTGGTGGAATTGGGTTTAGGAACCACTTGTCATAGATGCTATTGATTTCGCCTGAGCTAAAGGTTTTGTTCAGCGCGTCGTTTACGACTGTTTTGAATTCAGGATCATCCTTACGCATCATGCAACCATAAATCTCAAAAGATTGCGGCGTACCAACGATGACCCATTCATCAGGATTCTTAGCTTTGGCTTTTTCGCCTGCTAGCAATACATCATCCATCATAAAAGCATCAGCACGGCCACTCTCTAGCATCAAGAAACCTTCGCCATGATCTTTAGCAGAGATGATATCGGTATCCATCTTTTTCTCGTCATTGTACTGACGAATATAACGCTCTGAAGTCGTACCAGCAGTAGTCACCAGTCGCTTACCTTTTAGGTCTTCAAAGTCATTGATACCAGAATCTGCTTTGGTCAATAGACGTGTGCCAATCTCAAAGAAACCATTAGAGAAAGCCACTTGCTCTTGACGCTCGACGTTATTGGTTGTTGAACCACACTCGAAGTCGACCGTGCCGTTTTGAACCAAAGGAATACGAGTTTGTGAGGTGATCAGGTTATAACGAACTTCTAGATCTGGCATGTTGAGTTTTTCTTTAATACCCTCAACCACTTTCATCTCTAGATCATGTGCATAGCCCATAGGTTGGTTAGGATCATCGGCAACATATGAAAAAGGAATAGAAGAGTCACGATAGCCGACCACGATAGTGCCAGAATCTTTAATTTTTTGTAGCGTACCGTTCATAGTCTCTGAAGTCGCTGCATCATCTGCTGGCGCGTCAGTGCTGGTTTGGCTGCTGTTATTACAGCCTGTTAGGCCCAATGCCATTAACACAGCTAAAGTCAACGGTTTGGAAAATGAGTAGGTCATGAAATACATCCTTTTATCACAAGATTAAATGAGTGCTTGGACGACATAGGTCTGGCTGACCTGACTGCCCCGCATCCGTACGGTTGTTGCTATTGTTTAACACAATGCAACTTAATGTTACTGTACAACAAATTCACGGTAGAGGGTGATTTTTTTTTGAGGGAAGTGTTATTTTGAAATCTATTTATTTTTTGGTTGAAACTCGATGGCTCACAGCTATTACAGCACCACAGAGGTTCACAGATATCTGACGAACCTATAAGGGCACTTATCGATCACTATTACCCATAAGTGATAAAACAGTATGGTAACTATGATTGATAAATCAGCAGTAATCCCCATAAAGCTAACAACTTCTTAATACTATAAATGACTTATGACACAAGATACTCAAGTCCCAAATACGGACAGCCAAACTGCTGGCAATCATAATGACAACGACGTACGCCAACGTTTTTTTATTGAAGATTCGCCTGTACGCGGTGATGTGGTACGCCTATCACGCAGCTATGCGAGCACGATTGCCCAAAAGCCCTATCCTGAAGCCATTAAACGCCTATTGGGCGAGATGTTGACGGCAGCGAGTTTGCTGATCAGTACGGTCAAAATCAATGGTCGCCTCTCTATTCAGTTGCAATCATCAGACAGCGATAGCTTGCTGAATTGGGCGATGGCAGAATGCGATCAAGACGGTATCATCCGTGCGCTTGCCAGCTGGAAGGGCGAGACTGATGAGCAAGTGCAAGCTTGGGATGATATGACCCATGCCAAAGAAGCGTTTGCTGAGCTGGGCGCGACTGGACAAGGCGTGTTGTTTATCAACATTCAGCCTGAGGGCGGCGAGCCATATCAAGGTATCGTCGAGCGTAGCCATGACAATTTGGCAGACTGCTTGGCACATTATCAGAAGCAATCTGCACAGATTCCGACGTTGATTAACCTCGCATCTGACGGCTTGCAAGCGGGCGGTATATTGGTACAAATGCTACCGCGTACGGCTGAAGAAACGGCTGAAGTCGAGCAAAATGAAGATGCTGGTATTGATGATGATTTATGGACGCGTCTGAGCGTTTTGACACGAACAGTCAAGCCAGAAGAGCTGACGACGCTGGATGCCAACGAGATTCTTTATCGCTTGTATCACGAAGAAAACATCGTAGCACCCGACCCTGCTCCCCTAGCATTTGGTTGCACCTGCTCGCGCGAAAAATGCGAGATGGCAATCGAACAAATCGGTGAAGCAGAGGCTTTAGACATCGTCGAAGAGCAAAACGGTACGTTTGAAATGGATTGCGGATTTTGCGGTGAAGTCTATAAGTTCAATAAAGATGATGTAGCAGCGATATTCGCTGAGTAAGTTTTCTTACTTACTATAAATCAGTGTTTATAAAAAACCCTCAAGTATCATGCTTGAGGGTTTTTGTTTTTAAATGAAAGCTTTATTAAACCAGATTATTTTCTAGTTTCATTGCTATAATCAATTATAGATAACTTGATTAAGATGAGCTAGAACAATGAACTATAAGAAGATAGATTGGGCAGTAATTTGTACCGTTATATGGATAATTTTTTGGCTAGCTCTTCTAATGAAAGGTTTTGATAGTGTTGAAGGATTTGGCGGATTAGGTGCCTTCTTATCAGGAATTTTTGCGCCGCTTGCTCTGCTGTGGTTTTATAAAAGCTATCAAATACAAAGCAACGAATTAAAATTGCAGCGAGAAGAGCTAACTTTACAACGTAAAGCATTAGAGCAATCAGTGTTAGCTCAAGAAGGCTCAGAGACAGCTTTAAAGGAACAATCTGAAGCTATGAAAGCTCAACTATCTATTATTGAAAAACAGCTAGAAATTACTGAATATCAGTTCAAAACAGCAATTGAAGAAAAAAATATTAATAGACCCAAATTTTTTGTAGAAGTAACTGATATACAGCTTGGTCAGATATGTGACAGCAATCTTAATCGTAAGAATATTCAAATCACCATAGAATATTTAAATAAAAGGGGAAAGGCCGACATTAGAGATATCGAATGTATGGTCTTAAGACAAAACCATATCAACTCCCCAATTGCTAAATTTTTAGAACAACAAATTTTCATAGTTACATGGAATGCAAATAACCTTACAATCAACTCTAACTTTTCATTACATGATTTGGCACATGAACAAATTATGTTAGGAAACTATGTCCAAGAGAGTAAAGACACAGGCAAACTTGTATATGTAATGAGAAAAATACTAATGGATATATTAATACTTTGCCAGCTTTCAATTTACTACGATTCAATACGTACAGGTATGGGAGTTGAAAAATATAACTTTTATGTTTTTAATCAGGCAATAATTCTTTCAAAGAGTAGCACTCAGACTATATCAATGCCGTAATTATTGGATGAAAATTATAAGGCAGAATAGTTTTAAAAAAATAGAACCTACACTGCCACATCTAAACTTCTAGGGTAAGAATATATGCGCGTTCTACCAGCATAGTCACTTCGTCCATTATCGAGCAACCATTCAACGACTTGCTCGCGCACCCTTCTACTATGAATTAGGTTCATATGATTGACGCCATAAAATATTGCTTTGTGACCGTCTGGTACAAATAGCGCATGCTCGGCATCATCCTCGCCCAGCGCTGATGCGACCGACACTAGACTATCCCCTAGCAAATCTGTCACTTTAGACTCGTAATGCGTCTCGATCAAAGCACTGGCGACAAAATAGGTTTTGATACCACTTGGCAACCGTGCAGGGTGGCGAAAGTCTTGCGGCAGCACATTACGACCTTCTAGAGAATTCCAGTCAGCATCACGAATACTGCCGTGACGCAGATCAATGATACCGGCACTACGCATATCACCAAGCTTGGCAAGCGAGCCTGCAAATGGTAGCTTGGCGATGATGTCTTGCACATAATTACCAATACGCTCCAGCACGGCGCCATGATGCGGCGAGCCTAGCGTGATGAGATTGCCCACTCGTTTTATCCAGTCTAGGCGCTCTTGCTCGCCATAAAACAGCGCGCTACGAGAGACCAAGCCGCCCATACTATGACCGATCAAATCTATCTGACTGATATTGGGGTTATTGTCGACCAAATCTTGTAATAATTGACAGAATTTACGACCGCTGCGTGAGATACGTCTGCCTGTATTGTAGTCCAAGTACAACACTGTCGTATCAGGCTGACTGGTATGAATGGCCACGCCTAAGTCATTACTTTCTTGAGCTTGCCAGCTTAAGTGACTCATACATAGACCATGGCACAAAATAGCGACACGCCCTGATAGCGTTTCGCGTTGTAGATTGCCGTCTCTGTCGTATAACACCATCGGAACAGCAAGCGCATTGTCATTATTAACGAGGTGATCACCCATGACGCCATTGATGATATTGACCAATTTCTTTAAAGAATCTGGCAATGGTCGTGAGCTTTTTTGATCGATCGCCCTTTTATAGATGCGTAGTACTGATGCGAGATTATTACCAACCATCAGCATAATATGGCGTATCGTCCCATAAATGCGTCCAGTGATACCACGTTGCCAATTGTTAACATTGCCTTCGTTAAAACGCCCTAGAGGACGCAAAATAACCTCACGGTGGATGGCTTCTACGATGTCAGTGACTTCAACCACACCCATCGTCGCCAGCTGGGCTAAGCCCTCAAAAAAATCAGCCAGAGAGACAGGCTCACGCAGCGTCGTCACATTATTATCATCTGCCAACAATTTGACCAGCTCATCGACATCGATGGCTTCAAGTTGATCTATTTGCTCGTACAAATCACCGTGCAGCGGCGGCATGCTATCGTCTGAGACAAAATGCGCCTCAAGTTCATGACGGCTGCGGGCATTACTGTAAGCGCTATCAGGGATAACACTGTCAGCATAAGATAAATTTGGACGATTCATAATATTGAAACATTCAGCAAAGGGGATAGTTTTACATACTATCCTTTAAATGAGACAAATAGAAGGGAAATGATTTGACTTTCGGGTACGTTTCTTAGCAAATAACTTAATAATTTTATAGAGATAAGCCTTAGATGATGTCATTGATCTCATAAAATAAAAAAATCCCAAGCCATTACTTGGGATTTTTTAGACTGATTAATTTTTTATAAATCTGCTATATAGTGTTAATTATTTATATAAATGACTCGGCCAGTATGACATCGCCATCCTCGCGCGTAATCATAACTGTAGCTGAGCGCGGTGTCTTGCCGCCAGCGATAGCACCCCATGTATTACCAGGATGTTGAATATTAATAAATAACGTTTTGAAGTCTGGGGTCATGGTAATACCCGTCACTTCACAGCCTTCGGGACCAACGAAAAAACGTTTGATATTATCATCACTAGCAAGCATGCCGACTGACGTTTGTTGCCCAGCCGAAGTGGTGGTAAGCGCACCATCACTCACCTTGCCCGGTAGAGCCGCCAGTAACATGCAGTTCGTGGTATCGGTATACGCACCATCATCGGTCTGAATCCACAACACGCCACGTGGGTCAAAGTATAAGCCGTCTGGCGAGGACAAATCATTGCTGGCATTTAACTGCGATAAATTCTCTGCGGACAAACCACTAGGCGCAGCAAACAGATAAATATCCCATTCAAAGGTCGTTGCCGCATGATCGCCGCCCGCTTCTGCCCAGCGGATGATATGCCCATTATCATTGCCACGCGCTTTGCCACCTGCTTCATAGCTGCGCGGATTGGACGCTGAAACGGGCTGGTCGTCACGCTCGCCGCGATATTTATTATTGGTCAAGGTCACATATACCTCGCCAGTCATGGGGCTGACTGACACCCATTCAGGTCGATCCATCTTGGTTGCCCCTAGCGCGTCAGCAGCAGCACGGGCAAAGATTAAAACCTCATCTTGTCCATTGAAAGGCAGGTCGCGATTAGAAGCGTCCAGTCCATTTTGACCATGAATCAGTGCCTTCCATTCGCCTCGACCATTTTCATTAAAGGTCGCGACGTAGAGCGTGCCTTCATTCATATACTTGTCACCAGCTTTTAGGCCGCCACCGATATCCGAATTTGACCATGTGGCTTTGGATACAAACTTATAAATATATTCACCGCGAGCATCATCACCCATGTAAAAGACCACGGGCTTGCCTTGCTCAACAGGCGCATAGGCACAGTTTTCATGAGCAAAACGCCCCAGTGCGGTACGTTTCTGGGGTACAGATTTTGGGTCAAATGGGTCGATTTCTGTGATATAACCAAAGGTATTAAAACCATTTCGGTAATCATCGGCAGCGCTTGCCCCAACAGCGGTCATGTCCCAACGTGAGAATTCGTCAGGGATTTTGGCGTCTTTGGCCTCTGGTGTGTGCCACAGATACTCCCAACCCGGAAAATTCTCCATAGCCCCGTAGCGTTCGCGCCCGTAGTTGTACCCAGCGCTCAATTGACTGGCATCTTGTCCACGCGCAAAGACACCTAGGAAGTTCTCTTCGGTGGTCAGATACGTGCCCCAAGGTGATAGTCCTGCACCGCAGTTATTATTGATACCACGCGTCTGAAAGCCTGTCGGATCAAATTTGGTCTTGACCAAATCAGAACCAGCGACAGGACCGGCTAACTGCGCGGTCGTACTGCTGGTAATACGGCGATTGTATTTTGAATCAGCCACCATCTCATAGCCCGCACCGTCAGCACGTCTACTCATCTCGACCACCGCAACACCATGGCAATTGACCTCTCGGCGCACATCGCTAGCAAGGCGACGATTTTGAAATATCGGGGCGGCAGTATCATCTTGGGTCACATAGTAGCCAAACGGACTCAATTCGTTACTATTCACGTATTCATGATTCATGACCAGCAGGCCATTGTCTGACGCTTTAGCATCATACGCGCCGCCTTTCTTACCAAAGAACCACATGCCATCATGGTTGTCACCCATGCGCCATTCGAACGACTCGGCAGACTGCTCACGATTGTCTTTCCACTCATCGATACCAGAAATCAGTGGTGTACCCAGTGGCAATATCATCTCCGCTTTGTAACCTTCAGCGACGCTCATCGTTTCGGCAGTGGAGTGTGCCACTGCGGTAAACTTCAAAGCTTCCGGACGCTTGAGATCACCCTGTGCAGGAATAGCAGCATTGTTGCCTGCGCTATTATTGACAGTATTACCGTCATCGTCGTCACTACAGCCGACCAACGGTAACGCGCCAAAAAAAGCGGCTGCCGTCAATCCTGTGCCACCTTTTAAAATACTGCGGCGGTTCAAGCGGCGGCTAATAATGGTTTGAAAGTCGATATTATCGCTAGGGTTAGAGTCCTCAACGACTTCGTGGGCAAGCAGTTGCTTATTATTCAATGCTGTCATTATCAGTCACCTTGCTGTTAGGCTGGATTGGCGTGAAAAGGCTCGTTGCGGCTGTATTTTGTCCGCCACAACAATACGAATTACGCTTAAGTCTACTGAGCATTTATGACAGTACGTTGAAAGCTAGATGACAATTTGATGACAAGCTTTCTGATGATAAAATTTTATGGCAACAGATAGAACAAAAAATCCCAAGCGTTAACTTGGGATATTTGATATTTGATATTTGATATTTGATATTTGACATTTGATAGTAATCTTAGCAAGCTTATTGCACTTGCGCCTGCCATTCATGCGCGCCCAATTTTAGCATGAGCTTATCGCCTGCGTGCAATATACCAACGCCACTTGGCGTACCAGTCATAATCACATCGCCTGCTTGTAAGCTAAACGCATGACTTATATTGGCCAATAATTCATAAACTGGAAACAACATCAAAGCGCTATCGCCGTCTTGCTTCAGCGTATCATTAATGGTCAACTGATAATGCACCTCAGTAAAATCACCGAACGCTTGCGGATCGAGCCAATCAGCGAGTACACAAGCACCGTCGAAACACTTGGCACGCTCCCATGGATGACCTTTTTCTTTTAGCTCAGTTTGCAAGTCACGCAAGGTCAAATCCAGTCCCAATGTCACACCGCCGATCGATTGCTGTGCTTGCTCAATCGTCGCGGCTGATAGGTCTGCCGATAGCTGAACACATAGTTCCGCTTCGTAATGCGTATCGCCAAACACTTCTGGATTTGGGCGGATAACACCTTGACGAATAGAAACCACCGCAGAGGCTGGCTTCATAAATAGCATGGGCGCGGCTGGCACTTCGTTGCCCAATTCGTGAGCATGAGCGGCGTAGTTACGACCAACGCAGACGACCTTTCCGATGGGCGCGCGTAAGCTCTGATTGGCATTCTCAGCGCTGTCATCATCATTGACACTTGCGGCAATGGCATTGACTAAAGACATATGTGGTGATTGGCTCATAATAGGGCGGTTCCTCAATTCAAGTGATTGTATCTAAATGGGCTAAAAATGGCTAAATTTTGTCAAACATCGTCAAATAGCTGATTAATATCACGATATTATTTGCGCTATTTTCCTCGTTTGACTGCAATTTATCTCATTTTTACGACCATTTTTAAAATGAGGACACGCCCCAGGCTCTCACAGCAAAATTATCAGATATTATTAGCAAATTCAGCACTATCTAGCATAACGTTGACGATAAATCGTTTCAATAATAAGCCATCTGGACAAATAACTAAGGAATCGTATTGGTCATCACATCTGGTGGCACATAGCTGGCATGACGGTTCATTCTTTTTTCAAACAGTCTAAAGCTAAATAAGATCACCCATGACAATAACAAGTAGACGATACCAGCCGCAAAGAACAACTCCATTAAGGTATAAGTACGCGCACTAATCGTACGAGCAACACCCGTGATATCCATCAAGGCAATGGTGGATGCCAACGCACTACCCTTTAGCATAAAGATAACTTCGTTACTGTAGGCTGGAATCACAATACCAAAAGCACGCGGCAAGGTAACACGTGTCAGTTTTTGCCATTTTGACATGCCAATCGCATCGGCAGCTTCTAGCTCACCAATAGGAATGTTTTGAATCGCACCGCGAATGATTTCTGCCAAATAGGCACTGGTGTTGAGCGTAAAGGCGATAATAGCGCACCAATAGGCTTTGCTCAGTACCGGCTCCCATAAGAACGAATCACGTACCGCTTCGAACTGACCAAGACCATAATAAATCAAAAATATCTGCACCAGCAGCGGTGTGCCACGGAAAAAGAAAATGTACAGAAAAGGAATTATCTGTACCGCCCAGCTTTTAGACAGTCTTAACAAAGCTAAAACCAAACCAAAGAGCAGCCCGACAACACCTGATATTATCACTAGTTGGACGGTCAAAACCGCGCCGCCTAGTAAGTCAGGGATATGCTCAAAAATAACCTGCCAATTCCAATCCATAGTATCTCTCCTCTACCCTATGGTCGATTGACGTTGAACGGATTGACGGCTCAGCTTTTTGGCATAGCGCGCCGCTGGATTGGCACGCCATTCAAGCCACATCATAAAGCCCGTAATCAGCATGGTCAGACCCAAATAGATAATCGCCGCCGCCATATAAAAAGTAAACGGCTGCTGTGTTGACTGCGCTGCGCGCGAGGACTGATACATGATATCTTTGAGACCAACCACCGATACCAATGCGGTGTCTTTAAGCAACACCAAAAATAGATTGCCCAATCCTGGCAAAGCAATTTGCCAGACTTGCGGCAAGGTAATGCGATAAAAAGTCTGAAAAGGACGCATGCCAATCGCTTGCGCCGCTTCACGTTGCCCTATCGGAATCTCTTGAATCGACATGCGAAAAATTTCAGTCGCATAAGCACCAAAAGCAATCGACAACGCCATGACACCGCCCCAAAACGCACTAATCTCGACATAGTCGTTATAGCCGAATTTTTTGAGAATGCTCATCAGCAGTATAGAACCGCCATAATAGATAAACAGCACCAAAAGTAGCTCAGGAATCCCGCGCATCGTGGCGGTATAGACAGTCGCAAGCTTACGTAGCAGCCAAATATTCGACAGCTTCGCTGTGGCACCGAGCAGACCAAAAAACATACCGATGACCAAACTGGTCATGGCAAGTTGTATGGTGACGGTAGCGCCGCTTAATAAAAGCGCACCAAATCCTTGTAAATCAAACACAATTATCCACTCAGTCTCTTTATATTAGCAATGTTAGCAAAATATGAGTTAAAAGGATCAGCATCAATAGCTGAGCGCGGCCTAAAACCGTATCTTATATCAAATTGATACGGACAACCTAGTTAATAGCACAAAAAAATATTTACACGATTATAGACGCGGTAATTGACACAGTAAAAATGAGCGCTGATTTTATCATACTCGCTGGACGCTATGTTAATACTGACACGTAAAAGCGCGCTCTAAATAGCTACTTATCCCTGCAAGAAGAAAAAAATAAGCGAGATTTGACCAAAGTTGACAGTCGATAACCATTTAAACAACAGGAGGTCTTAATAACACTCAAATAACGGTATAAAAAACATAAGGCACTTCGCCAGTAAATAAAAAAGGACATTGCCATGATGGCGATGTCCTCGTTATTCATACTGCAATAGCGAATAGCACCATGATAGCAAATGGTTATTGCGCTGTGCTATCTGCTGCTGGTTGCTCAGTGTTTTCTACTGTCGCTGCACTGGTGCTGGCGGTTGATACAGTAAAGTATTTTTGATTGATTTTGTCGTAAGTACCATTGGCTTTTAGATTGGCTAATGATTCATTGAACTTCGCTTGTAGCGGATCGCCTGGGCGTACGGCTATGGCAAAATTATCATTGATATCAATCTCTTCACCTTTTAGCACATAGTTACTGCCTGATGGTGAGCTGAGCCATTCTATGGCTGGCAGTTTGTCAGATATCATCGCATCGACGCGACCTGAACCCAAGTCTAAGAACGCATTACTCAAGGTATCATAGAGCTTCATATTGGCTTTTGGATAGGTATCCTCTAACCACTGTGATGAGATAGTCGAGCGCTGCGCGGCAATAGAGTGCGCATTGATATCATCGCTATTGCTTGGATTAAAGCTACTGTCTTTTTTAGCCAAAAAAACCAAGGCATTGCTAAAATAAGAATCCGTAAAACTCACTTGCTGCTCGCGTTCAGGTGTCACCGACATCGCCGCGACGATGGCATCATATTTACCAGCCTTGAGGCCAGGAATAATACCATCCCAATCTTGAGCGACAATCTCGCAAGTGACTTTCATATCGTCGCAGATAGCATTTGCTATATCTACATCGAAACCACCCAGTGTGCCATCTGCATTGGTATAGTTAAAAGGGGCATACGCGCCTTCAGTACCAATACGTAATACTTCTTTTGTATCAGCAGCGGTGGCCTCGGTAGCTTCTGAATTGCTATCATCAGCACTATCTTGACTATTGCTACAACCCGCTAACATAAAGACCGATACCATGCCCAGTAGCGACATTGACCAGCGGCTGGTCGTTACCAGTTTTTTGACTGAGGCATAAGTCGTACTGCTGGCTGGAACAAGATAGTTGCTCATGATCATCCTTGATTTTTATATTAGAGAAACAACTTCGTAAAACAATGCTTGCCTGATACAGGCAAGCCTCGTATTAGTTGGTCGCGGCTTCTGTTTGCTCTTCTTCAGCAATCATCGCATTGGCATCGACATTGCCTTCGTCAACAACGACTACTTGCTCAACACTGCCAGTAGCAGTCGCTTTTTGCGCGGCAGCCGTAGTGCTGGTGCCAAAATAACTGCCAGTGATTTGATCATAGGTGCCATTGGCTTTTAGCTCGGCCAACGCTGCGTTAAACTTGGCGACTAATGGATCGCCTTTACGGAAGGCAATACCCATGGCATCATCGTTGGTGCTGATTTCTTGGCCTTTGACTTCGTAGTCTTTACCTGCTTCAGTTTTCAACCAGTCGATACCCGTTACTTTATCCGACATCATCGCGCGCACACGACCTGAGGTCAGATCCAGATAGGCATTGTCTTGAGTATCATAAAGCTTGATATCAGCATTGTCATGTTCATCTTGTAGATATTGCGAGGCAACCGTTGAACGCTGTGAAGCGATTGGCTGACCTTCGAGACCTTCTACGCTGATATCATCACCTTTTTTACCGATTAAGATAATGCCACTATGAAAATAAGGGTCGCTAAACTCTACAACTTCTTTGCGTTCAGGGGTGATTGACATACCAGCGATGGTTGCATCAAACTTCTGTGCGTTCAGTCCTGGAATCAGACCATCCCAATCTTGCGAGATAACTTCACATTCTGCTTTCATTTGTGCACATAATGCATCAACCAACTCAATCTCATAGCCAATCAGTTTGCCATCGGCATCTGTATAGCTAAAAGGCTTATAGCTTGATTCGGTCGCGATTTTGATATTCAAAGGCGTATCGCTCGCTGCATCCGCTTCGGCACTGTCTGCTGGTGCTGAGCTATTATTACACCCCGCCAGCATTAGCATTGCTGCGCTTAGCGGCGCAAGCCACAAAGCTTTCTTAGTCATTGATGATGTCATTGAAATTGTCATACCTATTGTTCCTTAATATAGTTACCAGCCGTGTATTAACCCACTACTCGTTGATCGATACTGATTGATCAACGCACTCTGTTACAAGCTCATTTATCAACGCTTACTGACCGAAGTTGATTTGCTCAAGACGTGCCAGCTCACCGTTACTACGGATTTCGCTAAGCGCTTTGTTGAAGTCGTCTCTGAGTGGGTCGTCCTTACGGACGGCAATGGCAATATTATCGTCATTGTCAATTTCGTCACCAACAACACCGAAACCTTCTGGATTGTCTGCTAACCATGATTTGGCTGAGACTTTCTCAGCCAATACTGCGTCACTACGTCCAGATTTTAGATCCAAATAGGCATTGTCATAATTATCATAAAGCTTAACGGTGTTGCCATCTTTGCCTTCATAATTATCTTGTAGATATGCACCAGGCGTCGTTGAACGTTGACCGCCCAGCGTTAGGCTTTTGATCGAAGTAGGATCAAAGCTGCCTTTGGTATCGGTCAGCCATACCATGGTATTGGCGAAGTAAGGCTCACTGAAATCAACTTTTTCTTGACGCTCAGTAGTGATAGACATACCAGCGACCACAGCATCATATTTTTGTGCCAATAGCCCCGGAATAATACCGTCCCAATCTTGGGCAACGATTTCGCATTTGGCCTGCATTTGGTCACATAAGGCATTAGCAACGTCGATATCAAAACCTGCCAACGTGCCATCGGCATTGGTATAGTTAAAAGGAGGGTAAGCGCCTTCAGTTGCGATACGAATGGTCTTGCCAGCCGTTTCTGCCGCTGGTGCATCAGCGTTGGCACCAGCCGTTTCATCAGCAGGCTGACTACAAGCACTCAGCATTAATGCTGCAGTGACGGTCATCGATGACCATAATAGGCGAGAATTAGACATCATACATTCCTTAAATTCTAATGGGTTTTAATGTAGGGCTCTGATATTTTGTTCTCTGACTTCCCTGCCAGACAAGAAATATAGATAGCAGAAGATACAAGCAGCCGTCATTATTGACCGCCTGTAAGCCTTTTGATAATACCTGAGTAAAATATCAAAAACAAACGTTTTGCATACCGACTGTTATTATTGGGTAATAAATAGCTACGAAGATTACCAATCAGAAAGTTGAGTGGCTTAAGCTATATGTCATAAAAGATAGTCCACAATCAGCGGCTAACTGTTTTGACGATGCGATGCCATAAAGTCTTTGACACGCTCAGAGGTAGGATTGTCAAAGATTTGTTCGGGCGTGCCCATCTCCTCAACGACTCCTTGATGTAAAAATACGACTTGGCTAGACACTTCGCGGGCAAAACGCATCTCATGAGTGACGATCAGCATCGTGCGCCCTTCTTCTGCCAACTCACGCATGACTGCCAGCACTTCATTCACCAGCTCAGGGTCTAAGGCGGACGTTGGCTCATCAAATAACAATACCCGTGGCTGCATAGCAAGGGCACGGGCAATGGCAACACGTTGACGCTGACCACCAGATAGATTGGCAGGGTAAGCATCTTTTTTATCAAGCAAACCCACTTTATCAAGCAGCTGCTCGGCATCACTGATCGCTTGATCTTTTTTAATCTTTAAAACTTGCGTTGGCCCTTCGATGATGTTTTGCAAAATCGTTTTGTGCGGCCACAAGTTGAAATTCTGAAAGACGAAGCCCACACGCGCACGCAAACTCTCCAGTTGCTTGATATCTGAGGCTTGTAGCTCACCTGATTTGCCAGGCTTTAACATCAGCTCTTCATTACCGATGATAATACGACCTTGATTGGGCTTTTCAAGCAAATTAATACAGCGCAATAAGGTGGATTTTCCAGAGCCAGAAGAGCCCAAAATAGAGATCACATCACCATCATAGGCAGTGAGCGATACCCCTTTTAGCACTGCCAATGAGCCATAGCTTTTATGGACGTCTTGTAGATCTAAGGCGATAGGACGAGTCGGGTTTTTTGCAGTATCAAGCATGGTTCAGCAGGCTTCCAATATATATGAGTGAGAACGAAAATAAAAAACAGCATCGTATAGAGTATAAAGCAATGCCTTACATACCACCTTAATAGGATAGCGCGATGGCTAAGACACCATAAGAGAGGTATTGTCTCCTATAATGCAGAGAAAACGCAAACTTTGCGCAGCATTAGCTCATGAATCATCCAATGGACTGCTGGCACAAAAAAAGCCCAGACCGCATTTAGGTGCTGAGCTTTATTTTATCACTTTAGTGTACTAGGCGTTGTTTTATCTGATGGTAACATCACGTCTTAAATAGTGTCTATTGATAGTGTCTATTGATAGTGTCTATTGATAGTGTTTATTGATAGCCTGCGATTAGTACGTTGAAACATGCTCTGAGCTTTCAGTACCATCCAACACTTCTGCATCATCTGCGGTTGCTACTGCCACATCATCATTTGCACCAACAGCCATGCCATCATCGGCACTTGCAATGGCAATATCATCAGAGCTACTTGCAGTCGCACTCTCCTCTACTGCTGTTTGTGCATCTACTGCCGGTTCAGTCTCCATTGGTGACTCATCTTTTTTGCCACAAGCACTCAACGCCAGTGCCCCTGCGACCAGCCCAACTGTCAGCCAGTTTTTATATGCATATTGTTTAGTAGCCATGTCAATTCTCCATTACTATGGTCTTTTGATTCAACACTATCTATCGATAGCGTTACTGTCTTAGTGCTTACTATACTGACGATACATCACGGCTACCTTAGTATTTACAGCGCAGTTCTGTTAAGGACACGTAAAGATAGAGTGGTGTATTGATAACAGTTATCCAATAAGAAACGCAGAATAAGACAAACAAAACAGCACCAGATAAGTCCTTATAAGCGCTTTGTAAAGCGGGCTCTGTTCACAAAATCATCTTTACTATCGCCTCAATCTCCTCTATGTTAAATAGCATAATGCCATATGGGCATCCAAAGCTGCTTTTTTTGCTAAATTTTCGCCTCTTTAGGCGCTTTTATTTATTTAGAACATGTATCACCATAAGGAAAAATTTATGAGTCAATCAAACATTACAGACGTTACCACCTATATGCAATCTGTTGGTAAGCAAGCACGCGCGGCATCACGTGCCCTCGCAGCAGCCAATACGAGCGACAAAAACACCGCCCTTATGTCAATCTATGACGTATTGCTAGAGGCGAAAAAAGATATTTTGTCTGCCAATAAAATCGATATGGATAACGGTCGAAAGAACGACTTAGACGCCGCCCTACTTGATCGTCTAGAGCTAAACGATGCGCGCTTCGATGGTATGCTACAAGGTCTAAAAGACGTATCGGCGCTACCCGACCCTATCGGCGAAGTCACCGACATGACTTACCAACCATCGGGGATTCATTTGGGCAAAATGCGAGTACCACTCGGCGTGGTCGGTATGATTTATGAGTCGCGTCCTAACGTAACACTAGAAGCCGCCTCTTTAGCCTTAAAATCAGGCAATGCGATTATCTTACGCGGTGGCTCTGAGGCATTCGAATCCAACCAAGCGATTGCCAAATGTATCTTAGAAGGTCTAAAAAAAGTTGGACTGTCTGAGCACAGTGTGCAAGTATTACAAACGACCGATCGCGCTGCTGTCGGCGAGCTGATTACGATGACAGAATATGTCGATGTCATCGTCCCACGCGGCGGTAAAGGTTTGATTGAGCGTATCAGCCGTGATGCCAAAGTCCCTGTGATTAAGCATTTAGACGGTAACTGCCACACCTTTATTGACAGTGATGCCGATCCTGAGATTGCTATCAAAGTCAGCGTCAATGCTAAGACCCATCGCTATGGCACTTGTAATACCATGGAGACACTATTGGTCGATGAATCAGTCGCGGGTGAGCTATTACCAAAAATTGCTGAAGCCATCGTTCAAGCCGATGATGCCATGCAACTGCGTCTCGATGACAAGTCGCAAGCCATCTTGAATGACAATGCTGCGCTCAAAGGCCATCTATCTGCCGCAACTGCTGAAGACTGGGATACCGAATATTTAGCCCCTATCTTGGCAGTAAAAGTCTTGTCAGGTATCGACGAAGCCATCGAACATATCAATACCCATGGCAGCCATCATACCGATGTCATCATTACTGATAACTATACCAAGTCGCAACGCTTCATCCGTGAAGTGGACTCGGCCAGCGTCATGATTAACGCCTCTAGCCGCTTTGCTGATGGATTCGAATACGGTCTCGGTGCTGAGATTGGTATCTCAACGGACAAAATCCATGCGCGTGGCCCTGTCGGTCTCGAAGGTCTGACTTCACAAAAATGGATCGTTTATGGTCATGGTGAGACACGCGCTTAGCTTATTGCGTCCCACCCTATCATCTACCGTTTAACTTAACGTATAATCAAAAAAAACGTCAGCTTAATTGCTGGCGTTTTTTTATGAATGACAATATGTTATATATGCTGCATACCCGTTATTTTGTATACAAATAATTTATAGGAAAGCTGACCCATGCAAAGTGGCAAGATTAAGCACTGGAACCAAGATAAAGGCTATGGTTTCATCGATGTGGACGATCAAAATGAGGATGTGTTTTTTCATGTCAGTAAAGTTCGATTGTCACAGCCGATAACCGTCGGCCAAAGCGTCTATTTCAATAGTGTACGTAATGATAAGAACCAATTACGAGCCACTGAAGTCACATCATCTTCACTGAGCATTGAACCAGACACTGACAATGACACTGCGTCATCTGTGCCCAAGCACAGGCCTAATAATGCCAAACGAAATAGCCAGCACAGTAGTCGTAACTCAAATCGCAGCAGTCAAAGCGGTAATCAAAATAAGAGAAGCTTAGGCTCTACCCTATTTAGCCTCATCGCTATTATCGCCGTCGCGTTTTATTTCTTTGGTGACTTAAAATCTACTTTCTTTGCTGATGGTGTTGAGTCGACGACGATATCGGCATCTAAAAGCTCAAGCCCAGCAACCAACTCTGGCATAACGGGTGATGCTCAGATAGATAGGACGGTAGCACTCATTCAGCAAGGTGGGCCTTTTCCTTATCCAAATAAAGATGGCACGACGTTTTATAATCGTGAGGGCAGATTACCCGCGCAGTCGCAAGGCTATTACCGTGAATACACCGTACCTACCCCTAATGTGTCACATCGCGGCGCGCGGCGTATCGTTACCGGAGGCTATCCACCTACCGTTTATTACTTGACGGTCGACCATTATGATAGCTTTAGAAAATTGGAGGTGAATTAAAATGAGTGAAGCCATCCACTATGTTAATCAAAACCACATTAACCAAAACGGTACAGCACTACATGCGGTCATTCCTATTGAGGCTGTTACCATACCCGTGGGTGACGCACTGGATAAAACCACGCTATTGACGAGTCTAGCCCGCGCCTGTGACTTCCCCAGTTATTTTTCGCACAACTGGGACAGCGTGTGGGACTGCTTGACAGATAGCGAGGTGGTGCATTTAATGCTTGATTTGACGGTGATAAAAAGGATAAATACCGAAGATTTCAATGTCTTTAAGAGCATCATTGAGGATGCCTATAGAGAATTTGGCAAACCACAACTGTGGCTCATTGTGCCGTCTGAGGACGAAGTCTAATCACTGAGCGTAGCTGATAGTCACCGATAATTAGTCGTAATCATAGAAACCTGAATTCGAGATAAAGCCATATTTATCCCGAATTCAGGTTAATTTATTTTATAGAAAGGATTAACCTATGGAGATTACCTTAAACGGTTATTACACATTGATATTAGCCACCTTGGTGCTGCTACTTGGTCGATTTTTGGTGAAGAGAGTCAGGTTTTTAGAAGATTTTAATATTCCCGAACCGGTTGCCGGTGGTTTGGTCGCTGCTATTATCGTCTATATCCTCAATATGGTTTGGGGGTATAGTTTTAATTTTCACCAAGGATTACAAACGGCGACCATGCTGATGTTCTTTGCATCTATTGGCTTAAGTGCTGATTTTGGCAGGCTAAAAGCCGGTGGTACACCCTTATTAATTTTCACTGTCGTAGTCTCCGTCTTCATTATTTTACAAGATATCGTGGGCGTGGCGATGGCAAGTGCCTTGGGGCTTGATCCTCTGCTCGGTCTAGTGACCGGCTCTATCGCCTTGACTGGTGGGCATGGTACGGCAGGTGCTTGGGGCATTACTTTGGAAGAAGACTACGGCGTGGTCGGCGCCACAACACTTGGTATTGCTGTTGCTACTTATGGTTTGGTCGCAGGTGGTATCGTCGGTGGCCCTGTTGCCCGTCGTTTAATTAATCGACTTGGACTAAAGCCCGCACCTGCCAACCCACACCCTAGTGATATTGAAAAAGTCGCGGGCGCACAGTCGTTATATAGTACCAAGCATGACGAAGATAACGCGCACAGTGATAAAGAAATCTTTGAGAGGCCAGATAGCATGCGCTTTATCACTGCGTCTTCTACTATCGAAACATTAGCGCTCTTTGCTGCGGCATTGGCTTTTGCAGAAGTGATGACACTGGTAGCAGAGGGCACATGGTTTGAGTTGCCCACTTTCGTATGGGCATTGGCAGGCGGTGTCATCATTCGAAATGTGCTAACGATGGTTTTCAATTTTGATATGTTTGACCGTTCGATTGACGTATTCGGTAACGCCTCTTTGAGTCTATTTTTGGCGATGGCGCTGCTGTCTTTGAAGCTCTGGCAATTGACTGATCTAGCCGGCCCTGTATTGATTATCTTGTTGGTGCAGACAGTCATCATGATTATTTATGTCTATTTTATTACCTTTAAAGTCATGGGTAAAAACTATGATGCGGCTGTTTTGTCAGCGGGACATTGCGGTTTTGGTATGGGTGCAACACCCACAGCAATTGCCAATATGCAAGCAGTAACTGACCGCTATCTGCCTTCACCTAAAGCATTTCTAATCGTGCCAATGGTTGGTGCTTTCTTCGTTGATATCGTTAATGCGACGGTATTGCAGATATTTACGAAGTTACCGTTTATGTAGGCTAATGCTGTCGTAGCACAAAGCTTGGTTCAATGAAAAATAAAAAAATCGCCTAGCAAATGCCAGACATCGAAAAGCCCGCCAAGACTAATCTTAGCGGGCTTTTTTAATTATCAAGTTATAATAGAGTGTTCAATCGAACCCATTATTTATACTTTTTAATTTCACCACTTTTCACACGAGCTATGAAAGAATTAACCTCTCTTTTCACAATTGGCATCAAGAAGTATAGACCGATGATGTTAAAGATCGCCATAGCGAACAGAGCCGCATCTGAGAAGTCGATAACGAAGCTAAACTGTACGATGGTACCGATAACAACGAAGACTAAGAAGATAAGTTTGTATATCATCTCGCCGCCTTTACCTTCACCAAAGAGGTAAGTCCAAGCTTTTAGACCATAATACGACCATGAAATCATCGTTGAGAAAGCAAACAATAATACCGCGACAGCTAGGAAATACTGGAAGATAGGCGCCGTTTCCATAAAGGCAGCACGGGTTAGATCCACACCAGTGAGCGCTTGTGTTTGCAAGTTTGCAACAGTGTTCACCCCAGAGATCGTAATAACGAGCGCCGTCATAGTACAGATAACAACCGTATCAATGAAAGGCTCTAACAGCGCTACTAAACCTTCAGTAGCAGGCTCTTTGGTTTTTACCGCTGAGTGAGCAATAGCAGCTGAACCAACACCCGCCTCGTTAGAGAAAGTCGCACGTTTTAAACCTTGAATTAACGCGCCAATAAAGCCACCAGCCACGCCAGCACCAGTGAAGGCACCCGTGAAAATCTCGCCAAATGCGGCGCCGATATGATTAAAGTTTGCAACCAGTACAATGACACTCATTGTGATATACAATAAAGCCATAAAAGGTACAACTTTTTCGGTAACGGTTGCAATGCGTGGCATACCACCAATGATAACCATACCGACTAAAAACGCTAAGCCAATACCAAAGAATATACTGTAATCCGTTGGAATGCTAAAAGTAGAGCTCATAACTGCAAAGGCTTGGTTACCCTGAAACATGTTACCAGCACCAAAAGTAGCCAATATACACATAAGGGCAAAACCGACGGCTAACACCTTGCCAAATCCACCCATACCACGTTCAGCCATACCGCGGCTCAAGTAGTACATAGGTCCACCTGATACGGCACCAGAAGGCAGGATCGTACGGTATTTGACACCTAACGTACACTCTACAAACTTGGTCGCCATACCGAACAGACCAACCATAATCATCCAAAAGGTAGCACCAGGTCCACCAATAGCGAGTGCTGCACCGACACCTGCAATATTACCGAGACCAACCGTACCTGACAAAGCAGTAGCTAGTGCTTGAAAATGGCTAACCTCGCCTTCTTCTTTGACAGCAGGGTTTGGGTCAGTATATTTGCCTCTGACAATATCTAAAGACAAGCCTATATGACGAAACTGAATAAAGCCAAAATAAAAGGTAAAGACTAATGCGGCAACTAACAACCAACCTACAATTAGCGGAAAGCTTACTTCGCCAAGAGGTACTGAAAAGAAAATAAGATCGACGAACCAGCCAAATATACTGGCCATAAAGCCATCGAGACCTGCTCCAAATGCTGCTAGACCTGATTGTTGTTCTGCTGCTTGCGCAAGAGTAGTGCTAAGTAACAGCATCGTTGCGACTAAAGATTGTTTTTTCATAAAAATCCCTTTAATAAGAATAAGTATCACTTCCTTGTGACTGTATAAAAATTGCATATCTGTCAATACTGAGTAGGTAATTATAGACCAATATTTGTACTGTTTTTGCTAAACTGCCAATGTTGACTATATACTAATATTTTTATCTAAACAAAAACTTTTACATATTTTTCTAAATTAACCTTCAGCTTAGTTTTTGAAAAATAATAGCCAAACTCACAGAAATTATCGATAAATGTCAGTAGTATTTTTAGTATAAATAACAGACTTAAATATAATCAAACGGGCGAAATAACAATATCAATACAGGTTTTCGTTAAATGATCTAATACTTATAGAGGCTAATATAGCCATTCCACTATAAAAACATGACAGCGTTAACCTCGTTTAAATTATCACATACACATCTACACTCGGTTGCCTTGTACTACTTTTAAATTGAATCGACTATAGCAAAAAAACCGCTAAGCAAAAGCTTAGCGGTTTTTTTATTCAGCTCGATGCAGTGGTACAACTGGTAAATGAAAAGCTAAATGATCTACTTTTCTGAAATTTTAGTCCTTTCATTTATACCGGACTTCTATCGTCTACAAACCATTAACCATACTTCACTAGATTATCTAGCATTGTAGAAAGCCATGCATTGTTATCTTTAATATGCACGTCCCCTAGCCCGATGATTTCATCACCCGCTTGAACTGTGTGAGGATAGTCAGTCATGGCGTCTTGTATATAATCCTGCCCATGCATCACCATATCCACCATACTCTTTTTAGTCACTTCAAAATGACATTGCCAACCAAGCACCCACGTACCTAACTCTTTATGTTTTGGCGTTTGATAGATAAAACCTTGATTGTCCCAAGCTTTTGACTTTGCAATTGCAGTCGCACCTTGAGGACACTCAAAACCATCGCCATGCCAATGAAAAACCGTAAATTCATCCTTTGGTAAATCTTTCAGTAACGGATGCTCTAACCCTTGTTTGGTTAATTGAATTGGCATCCAACCAATCTCTTTTATACCTGATGGAGCAACTTTTGCACCCAAACTATCCGCTATCAACTGCGCACCCAAGCAAACACCAACTACCGTTTTTCCTTCTTCAATACTCTGCTGAATGAAAGCTTTCTCATCAGCTAGCCATTCAAAGTCAGCTTCATCATGAATGCTCATTGGCCCACCCATAATGATCAACCAATCGAAACTATCCTGCGCTGGCAAGGGTTCATTTTTATAAAAACGAGTGACAGCAATGCTATGACCTTGTCTGTCTGCCCACTGTTTAATATAGCTGAGTTCTTCAAAATCAACATGGTACAAAGCATGAATTCGTAGAGCCATCAAATTATCCTTTTATTAGAAATAATAAAAACCGCTAAGCAAAAGCTTAGCGGTTTTTTTGTTTTTGCCATTCTAAAGTTTACTGATTTTTAGCATAGACTGGCAATTCTGCACAGATCGCTTCTACTTTACCACGTACTTCAGTCGCTACAGCTTCATCACCACGGCTGTCTAATACATCGCAAATCCAACCTGCCAAGTCACCCGCTTGTGCTTCGTTGAAGCCGCGAGTAGTGATGGCTGGCGTACCGATACGAATACCAGACGTCACGAATGGTGATTTTGGATCGTTTGGTACCGCGTTTTTGTTGACAGTGATGTGAGCGTCGCCAAGCCATTTATCGGCTTCTTTACCCGTCATTTCTTGCTTAACCAAGCTGATCAGCATGAGATGGTTTTCAGTACCACCAGAGATGATTTCATAGCCACGCTCTTGGATGACTTTTGCCATTGCTTGTGCGTTTTTCACTACTTGCTGCTGATAAGTTTTGAAGTTGTCTTCTAACGCTTCTTTAAAGCAAACTGCTTTTGCCGCGATGACATGCATCAACGGGCCACCTTGGTTACCTGGGAATACGGCAGAATTGAGCTTTTTAGCAAGTACTTCATCACGCGCCAAAATCATGCCTGAACGTGGGCCACGTAGGGTTTTGTGCGTGGTGGTCGTCACGACATCAGCGAACGGTACTGGGCTTGGGTAAACGCCACCAGCGATAAGACCCGCCACGTGCGCCATATCAACCAATAAGTAAGCGCCTACTTCATCAGCGATTTCGCGGAAACGTGCCCAATCGACTACTTGTGAGTATGCCGAAAAACCAGCAATAATCATTTTAGGCTTGTGCTCACGCGCCAAGCTCTCTACTTGGTCATAATCAATAAGACCAGTACCATCTACCAATCCATACTGTACAGCGTTGTAGTTAAGACCTGAAAAGTTGATGTGTGCGCCATGCGTCAAGTGACCACCAGCGTCTAGGCTCATGCCCAGTACCGTATCATTTGCTTCTAGCAACGCCAAAAATACCGCAGAGTTTGCTTGGCTACCAGAATGCGGCTGAACGTTGACGTACTCAGCACCGAACAACTCTTTTGCACGGTCAATGGCCAATTGTTCAACGACATCCACATGCTCACAGCCGCCGTAGTAACGCTTGCCAGGATAGCCCTCTGCGTACTTGTTAGTAAGGTCAGTACCTTGCGCTTCCATCACTGCTTGTGAGCAGTAGTTTTCAGAAGCGATAAGCTCGATATGGTTTTCTTGACGAACGCTTTCTGCAGCCATCGCTTCAGCAAGTACTGGATCAAACTCTTTGATAGAAATATCTTTAAACATAGTGATGTCCTAGGTAGTGACTGTCGTTAAAAGACGTTATTAAAAAACGTCATTGAAAAGAAGCTGATAGCCTGCCCACAATAAAACAACTACTGCGTCAACGTCGCTCGAGATATGTTTAATACCTCTGCACTCTGTTTTTCTACAATCTGTTTTATGGTATGACCATTATTGTGAATGGCGTCTATTAGCAAAGAGTAAAATAAGAACAAACACAGGCGAGTGGCCTGCTATTAACTTGACTGATTCGTCAATAAAACCGATATACATTTACATCGATATTACTGCGAAAGATTAAGTGTAACATGAAAAATTGTGCTGCGAACGCAAAAAAACCTCACCTTAAGATGAGTGAATTAAATGGCCATATAACACAGATAAATAGCCAATAGAATAGGGTCTGTTGAACATTCAAATATTAGGACTGCTGATCACTAAAATCGCCCCAGACTAGGCGTAAACCGACGATAATGTCGAGACCTTAGCTAGGTTTACAACAACGTTTGAGGTGATTTTAGTAGCAGCCTTTCAGGGCAAATCTGTTTTTTAATCTACAGCCATATGCATTTAATTAAAACATGATGCTAATGAACTATTGGATGCTGACCAATGGCTTAGAAACCCAACCTTCACCTTTATCACTTTGTACATGATAGTAGCCATTTTGCTCAGTGCCCATGTAAATCATTATGTCTTGTTGAGATAAGATAGCGATAGGGTTCGAAGCTTTATTGGCCTGTGAATGCAATTTGGTACTTTGTAATTTACCAGACAATATAGAACCAGAAACCAGCTTTCCCGTATTGCTCTGAGTGTTTTGAGCCACTGTTTCTGTAAAGCCTACTTCTTCACCTAAGTCAGACACTGCTTGTTTGCTACCTCTGATGGTATCGGCCGTTCTACCAATTGAGCTGATGGTGTTTTGCACCTCATAAATACTATCCAACAAACCAGCGTTTGCGTTAACAGATAAAGCAAATAATGACGTGCTGACCGCTAGCAAGACCATGGATTTTGACGATACAGATAGCAACGGCTTTAATAAACTCATAGGAAGTTCCTGATGTTAAGAAAAGTATAAAAATGTTACCCAAATGTATTTATACCATATTCTTAAATTACCGAACAACTGTTAATTCAACAATAGTGCCAATTTGTCTTTTATTTATCATGCGTCATTGGCTAAGAATGCTGGCAAAAACGTTTCGCTAATCATTAGCGTGCGGCCATACCAGTCATAACGCGTTTGTCGTTGCCAGCCTTCAGCGCTATGACTTATAAAACGTTCGTTTGGCAAGGTGCGACGACGCTTGAATAACACATAGCCAATCGGTGTACTTTTGAGTTGCTGAAGACGACGCGCACTTCCTTGCAAACTCGATAAAGGAAAGATACTTTGCGCTTCTACCCACGGCTGCTCATCATTACCATATAACTGTACTTCACGTATCCACGCCAGTAATGGACGATTCAGCATTGAGCCTTGCAGCCCTAGTTGTCTTTTTTGTTGCAACGTTAAGGGTCGAAAGCCCTCAAAACTGCGTTCTACGCGTAATGGCTGCCCCGCTCTTTTTTCTAATACGGCAGTGAGAGAGCCTTCGGCATTGAGCCAAGGCAGTAGCTCAGAGGGCGGGATAAAAGTGGCAGGACAAGCAAGAGAGTTACTGGGCATAAGAGTTACTGTACATAGTTAACGGCTAATAGTGAGAATTTAAAAAGTAAACGAACCGTTGCGAGCGACTATTGAATGAAAATAAAAATGGATAACAGCGGGATTAATGACAGTTATCAAAGTCTGGCATATTATCGGCGTTAAATGGTAATGCCTCAAATGCCTGCTGACGATATTGCGCCATATGCTCACGGTCTTTGACACAAAAATCACCAATCGCAGGTACAAAGCGTGGATCATAGATGCGGTGGATAGAGTGTGTGGTCGTTGGGATAAAACCACGAACCAGCTTATGCTCCCCTTGCGTGCCCGGATCAAAATACCTCAAGCCTTGCTCAATGGCAAACTCAAGCCCTTGATAATAACACAGCTCAAAGTGCAAGCTATCATACTCACCAAGCGCGCCCCAATAGCGGCCATATAAGGTAGCATTATTATCAACATCACCATCAGCCTTGTCGCTGTCGGCTTTATCGTATAAAAATAAGCTACTCGCGATAATTTCACCGTCAGCATCCATGGCTTGCGCCAACATAATATGCTCAGGCAATCTATCGGCTAACGCCATAAAAAAATCGAGCGTCAAATAAGGCTTTTGCCCGCGTATCGCATAAGTCATCACATAACAATGATAGAACGCTTGCCAGTCTTCATCCGTGATGTCATTACCACACTTGCGCTGACAGCTAATGCCTTGCTCGGCGACCTTACGACGTTCAGCGCGGATGGTTTTGCGTTTTTTGGCTCTTAGTGTCGCCAAGAATCCGTCAAAATCAGCAAATGGCTGACTGTCTTGGCTGAGGTTTTGATTTTGCCATAAAAACTGACAGCCTTGACGCTCAAGTATCGGCATCTCAATAGGAGCGGACTCTACACCACTTTCTTGGACAGCTATCGCAAGCTCTATATCGATTTCAGTGGGCATAGACGTGGTGGCAATAGATGCCAACTCAGGCGTGACAAACAGACCATGCCAGCTTGAGGCGCCTACTTGCTGAGCGACATCATCAACACCAGCAATGGCTGTTTTGAGAATATCGTCATTCAAATGCTCACCAGCTGCCAACCAAAAACGCTGACCTGTAATCGGTGTATAGGGCACGCTGGTGACCAGCCGAGGATAGTAATCGATACCATAGCGCGCATAAGCCTCTGCCCATGAGTGATCAAACACAAACTCACCGCGATGATGACCCTTTATGAATACTGGCATGACTGCGACAGGTTGCAGGGCTGTGTCTGCCACACTCTCTGTTACGCTATCGGTGCTATCAGCGTAATCGGCGACACGATGTACCAGAATAAATATCGGTAGCCATCCTGCCTGCTCACCAATCGCTCCCGTGTCAGTCAGTATTTGCCAAAAAGCAAATGACATAAAAGGGGTGTCTGGCGTTTGCCACTGTGCTTGGCTCTGCCAGCTGGTATCATTGAGTAGCGCATATTGTAAAGTCATAGTACCTACACTGTTTTTTCGTAATGGTCTAGCCTACCAAATGTGAGTGCTTTTGCTGTCACAATTTGCAAAAATAACAATATTTCTTGAAATATTATGCAGCATGCCTAACTATCAAAATAGCATAAAAAAAGCCAGCCACACGAATGTAGATGACTTTACTAAACTAGGGCATGTCCTCAATTTGAACGAAAACGCCTAAATGGGTTAAAAATAAGGACACGCCTTAACTGCCCTAACCGTTCTATTTTTATAAATAATGTGGCAAACCGTTTGTCTGTTAATCGCCTTGATATTATGACTGTCTGTATCCGCTTTAACACTTCAAAAAAACGGGTTTAAAAAACGGTAATTGTACAGAAAAGATGATATCAAAGCCCATGACTGGTAGAATAAGGCTATTATTAGCTTAATATAATTTGTATACATGAGATATGAATAAAAATAGTACAATTGGTTCATTATGCGAGATTGACATCGCATAGGATCTATAGCGGGTTAATGATAACCAGCCTGCTATTTTCTGGCAGTTTTGCACAGAGAGTCTCAAAGAGGCGACTCATGATACATTTGATTCAATCACGATTCACTATCGCATAGAGTCTTTATAGAAATACCCATTTGTTTAAGCGTTAATATTAACTACAGCCTAAAGGGATACACTACTATAATGTCAAAAATTATTTATACAAAAACTGATGAAGCCCCAGCGCTAGCAACCTTGTCCTTCTTACCTATTGTCAAAGCATTTACCCAGACTGCAGGAGTTGAGGTTGAAACCACTGATATCTCTGTTGCTGCGCGTGTGTTGGCTGAATTTCCAGAATATTTAAATGAAGATCAGCGCGTTCCTGATAATCTAGCCGAGCTTGGTCGACTGACGCAAGATCCTGATACCAACATTATTAAACTGCCAAATATCAGCGCCTCTGTTCAGCAGCTAAAAGCCTGTATCAAAGAACTACAAAGCAAAGGCTACGGCATCCCTAACTTTCCAGAAGACCCAAAAACCGACGAAGAAAAAGACATCCGTCAGCGCTATGGTAAGAGTCTAGGCAGTTCGGTTAACCCTGTATTGCGCGAAGGCAACTCAGATCGCCGTGCACCAAAAGCTGTTAAGAACTTTGCGCGCAAGCATCCGCATTCTATGGGCGAGTGGAAGCAATGGTCAAGTACTCACGTATCGCATATGCACAGCGGTGACTTTTACGATGGCGAACAGTCGATGACTTTGGATAAAGCCCGTAACGTGCGTATGGAGCTGTTACTTGATGATGGTACGACGAAAGTATTGAAGCCAAAAATTGCTTTGCTTGATAAAGAAGTCATTGACCTGATGGTCATGAGCAAAAAATCGCTGCTAGAGTTTTATGAGCAAGAAATGGAAGATTGCCGCGAAGCTGGTATCTTGTTCTCGTTGCACGTAAAAGCCACCATGATGAAGGTTTCGCACCCTATCGTGTTTGGACATGCGGTTAGAATTTATTATAAAGATGCCTTTGACAAGCACGGTGCTTTTTTTGACGAGCTAGGCATTAACGTCAACAATGGTATGGCTGATCTGTACGACAAAATATCTGCCCTGCCATCATCTAAACGTGAAGAGATCGAGCAAGACTTGCATGCCTGCCAAGAGCATCGCCCACGTCTAGCGATGGTTGATTCTTCAAAAGGTATTACCAACTTCCATTCACCAAGCGACATTATTGTCGATGCGTCAATGCCTGCCATGATCCGTAATGGTGGTAAAATGTGGGGCGCTGATGGCAAACTATATGATTGCAAAGCTGTCATGCCAGAGTCTACCTTCGCCCGTATTTATCAAGAAATGATCAATTTCTGCAAATGGCATGGTAACTTTGATCCAACCACCATGGGTACGGTTCCTAACGTAGGCCTCATGGCACAAAAAGCAGAAGAATATGGCTCACACGACAAAACCTTTGAGTCTAGTGCTACCGGTATTGCCCGTATTGTAGATATTGATACCGATGAAGTATTGCTTGAAAAGGATGTGGAAAAAGGTGATATCTGGCGCATGTGTCAAGTTAAAGACGATCCTATCCAAGACTGGGTGAAGCTTGCCGTCCGCCGTGCACGTGATTCAGATACGCCTGTCATCTTTTGGTTAGACCCATATCGTCCACATGAGAATGAGCTGATCAAAAAAGTTAACATGTATTTGAAAGATCATGATACTGACGGTCTACACATTGAAATCATGTCACAAGTTCGCGCCATGCGTTATACCTTAGAGCGTGTCGCTCGCGGTCTAGATACTATCTCTGCCACGGGTAACATCTTACGCGATTACCTAACAGACTTGTTCCCTATCCTAGAGCTAGGAACGAGCGCTAAGATGCTATCAGTCGTACCACTAATGAAAGGTGGCGGTTTATTTGAAACCGGTGCTGGTGGTTCTGCACCCAAGCACGTTGAGCAGCTGGTAGAAGAAAACCATCTACGTTGGGATTCATTGGGTGAGTTTTTAGCTTTGACTGAGTCGTTGGAGCATTTGGCCAAAAACGATGACAATGCTAAAGCGCAAATCTTAGCAGATACCCTCGATAGAGCTACTGAAACACTGCTGCTAAATGACAAGTCACCGTCACGTAAAACAGGTGAGTTAGATAACCGTGGCAGTCACTTCTATCTGGCGATGTACTGGGCTGAAGAGCTTGCTGAGCAAGACCAAGATGCAGACCTTAAAGCGCAATTCGCCCCACTTGCGCAAAAGCTTAAGAGCAATACAGACGCCATTATTAAACAGTTCAATGAGGCTCAAGGCAAAGCGGTAGACATCAAAGGCTACTACTTCGCGGATGAAGCGTTGGCTGAAAAAGTCATGCGTCCAAGCACCTTATTCAATGAAGCGTTAGCATCGTTGTAATAGACTTAACTGGCTGGTCTCAAGTAACGTTACTTTTTCATACTTTTGCAGCTAGCGTCAGTTAAAAACAATAAAACACCCCACCGCTCTATAGAGTTGTGGGGTGTTTTTTATTATCCGTAGATAAAGAGATATTAGTGCTTATATAGTCAGTGAAAAGTAATATCGATACATCGCGCATTGCTGATATCAATTTTTCTTGCTTGCTGTGCCTGTGCAGACAGAGGCTACAAAAAACTGATATCAGCAGTATCGTATAGTCGATACTGAATAAAGTAGATACACGATATTATCGTATGAGGCTGGTACAAATTTTTCTTGCTTGCTGTGCCTGTGCAAACAGAGGCTACAAAGAATTAATATCAGCAGTATCGTAGCGATTCTAAAATTCCTTGACCATATTTATAACATCAGCATAGAAAAATTTACCATAAAAAAGCCACCTACATGATTGTAGATGGCTTTTTTAATATAGTTGATTCAATTTAAAAGTAGTACAAGGCAACCGAGTGTAGATGTATATTTGATACTTCAAGCGAGGTTAACGCTGTCATACTTTTATAGTGGAATGACTATAGCTTATTTTAAATTGCTTTTAGCTCATGATAAAGCGATGACTACGCATCCATATGCTTAATAATCGCCTTACCAAACTCAGAAGTACTGAGCAAGATAGCATCAGGCATCAAACGCTCAAAGTCATAAGTGACCGTTTTATTAGCGATAGCGCCTTGAATACCGTTAATAATAAGATCGGCTGCTTCGACCCAGCCCATATCACGTAACATCATCTCAGCCGATAAAATCAACGAGCCGGGGTTTACTTTGTTCTGACCAGCATATTTAGGAGCAGTACCATGAGTTGCCTCATAGACAGCGATTGCACCACCTTTGTTAGCACCCGGTGCGATACCGATACCGCCCACTTCAGCTGCTAGGGCATCAGAGATATAATCACCATTTAGGTTAAGCGTGGCGACGACGGAATAATCGGCAGGACGCATCAGAATTTGCTGCAAGAATGCATCAGCGATCACGTCTTTGATGATAATATCATTACCCGTTTTTGGATTTTTCATCGTCATCCAAGGGCCGCCATCTAACAACGCTGCATCGAAACGCTCTGCGGCTAATTCATAGCCCCAGTCTTTAAATGCGCCTTCGGTGAACTTCATGATGTTGCCTTTGTGCACCAAAGTCACACTCGGCAAATCGTTATCGATAGCGTGTTGAATGGCTTTACGTACTAAGCGCTGCGAGCCTTCTTTTGAGACGGGTTTGATGCCAATGCCGCAATCTTCAGGGAAGCGAATGCTGGTCACACCCATCTCATCTCTTAAGAAATTGATAACTTTTTTGGCATCATCGCTGCCCGCTTTCCACTCGATACCTGTGTAGATATCTTCTGTATTTTCACGGAAGATAACCATATCCGTCAGCTCAGGATGCTGCACGGGGCTTGGCACGCCTTCAAACCAGCGCACTGGACGCTGACAAACATACAGATCAAGGTTTTGGCGTACAGCCACATTTAACGAACTAAAGCCACCGCCTACTGGCGTAGTTAATGGCCCTTTGATACTGATCACGTAATCTTTTAAAATCTCTAGCGTCTCATTTGGTAAGTAATCACCATCGTAAATTTTCGCTGCTTTTTCACCTAAATACGCTTCCATCCAAATGATGGATTTTTTGCCGTGGTAAGCTTTATCAACTGCTGCATCAACCACCTTAACCATAACTGGAGTGATATCCACCCCAATCCCATCGCCTTCAACGAAGGGAATAATTGGATGATTGGGGACATTCAACGATAAATCAGCGTTGACGGTTATTTTTTCGCCGTCTCTTGGTACGATAACTTTATCATAGGACATGGATCAAACTCCTTGGTTGTATGTTGGACGTCGCAGGTATACTGGGCACTCTGTTATGCTCTCGCCATTCTATTATAGGTATGCGTGGTTAACGCCTGTTAGCTGAGCAAGCATAAGTGGCGCACTTACGATCTTATGTTTAATAGCCTTGTATCTAACCGTTTTACACTCAAAGCTTCGAAATAAAAATTGGCAAAATAGTACAATTAATAAGAAGATAAAAACCCCTCTCACAAAAGCACCTGAAAATATAATGCCATGGACATAAAAAAAGAGAAACGACAAAAAAGCTGAGATAAAATTAATAAATATCAATGCTCTGTAAGCTTGAGTACGCAATAAATGTCACATGTTATCCTAGCCATTGTACTAAGCTAAAGGTCTGAGCAATGATTTTTCTTGTGCATAGCTCATGTACAAATATCAATTTTATAAATACCACTATAATAACATGGTTTTATATTGAATATAAATTTTCATATCTATAGCCTACTTATGACAAGTTAATACATTATTTTTTATGTGTTTCTTTTTCATTAAAATGCCGTTAATTAAGTCATCAACCGTCTTATAATTGATCTGCAATTATAAGACGGTTGAACCCCTTTTATTTTGACTACTACTTTTCATATTTCACAATGATTCATCAATACCTTTATTTAGGAAATGCTACTTTATGTCGACCACCAGTCTCGTTCTGTTTAATAAGCCTTACGGTGTGCAAAGTCAGTTCCGTGATGACAGCAACAACGACCACACCACCCTATCAGAGTATTTCACGGACAAGTCTTTGCGCGTGGCTGGTAGGCTGGATGCGACGTCTGAAGGCTTACTGATTCTGACGAGTGATGGCAGAGTTAACAAAGCCATTACCCATCCACCAAAGGCCAATGCTGGACGTAAGCAAGGTAAGACTTACTTAGTGCAAGTTGAAGGCATGCCTACTACTGAGCAACTTGATAAGCTTGGACAGGGCGTCATTCTAAAAGATGGCAAAACCCTACCTGCCGACATCAAACAGCTTAGTGAAGAGGATTTGCCTATGCCACTCTGGCAACGTGATCCACCTATCCGTGAGCGTAAAAGCATACCGACATCATGGTTGATGCTGACGATTTATGAAGGAAAGAATCGCCAAGTTAGACGCATGACGGCTCATGTTGGATTGCCTTGTCTGCGGCTTATTCGTTGGTCAGTCGCAGGCTTCGAATTGGGGGAACTGGCAGTTGGTGAGTTTGTGCGTATTCATTTAGATAGTGCGAAACTGAGGGAATTGGGTGTCAGTAATTAACTTGCTCTGTCATCAGGCGTATTGACTGATGATAATTTACATAAGACCATAGACACATCGAACAACGTCTAGGGTCTGTTGAACATTCAAATGTGGTACTGGCAATGGCTACAAAAAAATTATACCAGTCACGCTGTATCTCTTTTATATTGACCTGACTATGCCTGTTTTATGTAGATTAGTGGTTTTATATAGATTAGTAATAAAATCTAGCAAATATATTACGACTTTTTAAACATAGCGTCTCGAATGGGTAAGGTTTATCTGTTAAGATTCAGCACTTTACTGCCTTACTGTCATATTAATGCCGTATTTCGCGTTTATTTACTGTTTAGCTTGTCTCTATAAGGATATGTCATGATTGCTTCTCGTCGTTTTGCCTTGTTCGCCACCAGCATTTCTGCTGCTTTTATTCTGAGCGCCTGTCAGCCAGCAACAGAGAGTAGTGAGGTGATGCCCGCAGAAGAAGTAGCGGCACCAGCAACTGAGATGACGGCTGATCATGAGAATATGGATGGTCATGAGAATATGGATGGTCATAATATGGCAGGTGGCGATGCAATGGCAGATGAACAACAAATGACAGACATTCTCAAAGACTACACTAAGTCGATGACAGGAATGCATGATGAGATGATGGTCGGTATGGCATATAACGATCCCGATACCGCCTTTGCGAAAGGCATGCTGGGGCATCATCGTGGCGCCATCGACATGGCAAAAATCGAGCTGAAGTATGGTACTGACGCAGCCATGCGAGAACTTGCGCAAAAAATTATGGTAGCGCAGCAAGCTGAGATAGATATTCTGAATAAATGGCTTGCCGGCCATCCTGATGCTGCCAAACCTAAACCTAATACTCAAGCCATGCAGCAAGCCTATGCCAAGAGCATGGACGGGATGCATGGTGACATGATGCTCGCTATTACCGATCCTCTACCTGATATGGCTTTTGCACGCGGTATGTTGCCACATCATATTGGCGCTGTAGACATGGCAAAGATACAGCTCAAATATGGTACGGATGAAGAGATGCGCAAGTTGGCTCAAGATATCATCGACGCCCAGCAGCCTGAGATTCAAGTGATGAAAAATTGGATTGCCGCTAACAAAATCGACAAGCTCAGTAATGAAACTATTAGCAATGACGCAACTAGTAATGACGCAACTGTCAAAAACGAAGTAGATGCTAAAGAATCTGCTGAGTAGCCCACTACCTAGATACGGTCAATCAATATCAATAAGTGTACAACCCATAACGTCAAACCCCTGCTAATCATAAATGGTTAGCAGGGGTTTTTATCGAATTGATACCGCTATACTTTTGATATATCTATACTTGCTGACGCTCCATAACATTAAGCCATGTCTGCCAGCCTGCCTGTAGTGGTGAATGGTCACCATTATCGTCGGGCACTGGATCTGTCTTTGCCAAGTGTAAACTTACTTTGTGCGGAAAGGTTTTCTCAGTCATGCCTTGCTGCTGTCCACTACTAAGCGCTACTTTAGGTAATACGCTGACGCACATCAGCTCGTCCCGACGAAACAGATAACATTCCACATCATGCTCTGCCGTACTAAGCGATGCTAACTGCTTAGTGTCTGCCTTGATACCATCAATGGCGACAATAACATCATGCGCCGAAATACCAGCTTTGGCAGCCACACTGTCACGTGTCACGCGATTTACCTTGAGTCCAGCTGGTGTCTCATGACAGCGCATGCCCCAAGGCACATACTTGTCAGCAGTTTCCTTGGTATTAGTACGCATTTTTATACCATTTGCAGTCAATAGTGCTTCAATCGGTAATTCATCAACGCCATTGACATAGCGGCGCTCAAACTCTTGCCAATCGGCAAGCGACATAAACTGCCCGACAACCTTACCCATATCGGCACTGCTGATACCAATCCGTCGGTTGTCACTCTGCGTTGCTTGGCTATAAAAAGCCTTAACCACATCAAATAAACGATAACGACCGTTGCTCTTTTCGAGCAAGGTTAAGTCCAAACAAAGCGCCACCAATGCGCCTTTATTGTAGTAACTGATCCCAGCATTACCTGTGTTTTCATCACTGCGATATAACTTAATCCACGCATCAAAACTCGACTCAGCGATACTTTGATAGGCGCGTCCAGGCGTTTGATAATAGCGATTGACTTGCTCAGCCAGTAGCTTGAGATAGCTTGGCTTATCGATCACGCCTGATGCTTGCAACATAAAGTCATCGATATAAGACGTAAAACCTTCAAATACCCAAAGCAGCGGTGTAAAGGCTTCGCGGCGCAAATCTACATCCAACATGACATCGGGGCGTACGGTTTTGACCCACCACGCATGAAAATACTCATGACTACATAAGCCTAAAAAACGCTGATAATCGCTGCTGGGTACTTTTGGTTCGTCAATACTCGGCAAGTCGCGACGCGGCGTAATCAGGCTGGTCGAATTGATGTGTTCAAGACCACCATAATCTTGTCCACTGGCAAAAGTCATAAAAGTATAATCATTAAAGGGTGCCTCACCCAGCCAATCTAGATACGTCTGACAAATTTGGGTGACGTCTTGCTGTAGCCTGCCCATATTGGCATTATGCTTACCCGACAGATAAAAACGGTGAGGTAAGGTCTGATGCGCGTGGTCTTGGACGATAAAATCAAATATATCCTGCTCAGCGATTTCAAAAGGATAATCAATCAGCTCGTGATAGCTGTTTGCTTGTAGCTCGTAACTGTATTGACCATCCTCTTTCTGCTCATCCGCTTGCTGTCCATCAAGGCGCAGGTGCGTAGCGTCTAAACCACAGGCTAAAAGCACATGGCTTTCTTGTTTATCCACCAAAAATGCGGCTGGCACTATTAAGCTGACGTGTACAGGCGTCTGCTCCTGCCCATTGACTGCTAATGCTAAAGAGGTAAAATTCCCGTATAGGCGCTGCTGATCGACATAAGCGGTGCGCACGGATAAATCATAGCAGTAAACTTCATAATGGACATTTACTGTCTGAGCCGCCTTGACTTGTGGCAACTGCCAAGTGTGTTTGTCTGTCTTTATCGCGCGGTGCATCTCAGCGCTTTTATTATCGTCGTCCATAATTTGATAATGCACCGCAGTAATGTTTCGGGCAAATTCGCGCATCAAGTAGCTACCTGGTATCCATGCTGGCAACCAAAGATTTGGAGCGTCTACGTTTGTAGTAAAGGTGAGCGACACATCAACCAAATGCTCAAAAAAACGCTCAAAATCGAATCGATAGCTAATATTAGGCACAGGTCGAGCAGCCTTACTGATTGAGGCAGTTTCTGTTGACTCATTATTAGCAGTGTTGGCGTTAGAAGTAGGCACGTTAGCCTTATTGGTCAATGAATTCATCGTCTTTCTCATCCTTATTTTTATTGTTATGGTAGAAGTCCTTAGCCGAAAATGCAACTGGCAGACCCTTTACAAGCAACCCGCTGTACGGTAAAGCATAGAAAATAGCGCTTATTTTCATAAATTATGACATTAATTGGCATTTTTTATGATTTTTCCCTTGAAAGTTATGTGGGCCATCGCAATTAAAGATGCTAACTGCTAAAGTTACTTTAATAAACTGATGATAACTGACTAATGACGTGGCTATCTGGCTTGCCGATTGGCTTTTTTAGGTTTATTGCAACCGTATTTAATTTTTTACACAGATATATTTAGGATAATTTATGACTACTATCGCAAAAGACACTGCCGTCAAATTCAATTACACGCTAAAAGACGACGAAGGCAACGTGCTTGACCAATCACCAGAAGGTCAACCACTTGCTTATCTACATGGTCACAGCAACATCATCCCAGGCCTAGAACAACAACTAGAAGGCAAATCTGCTGGCGAAAAAGTTAACGCTGTCGTTGAGCCTGCTGATGGTTATGGCGAATATCAAGAACAAGCCGTACAACATGTACCACGCGATAACTTCCAAGGCGTTGATGACATCCAGCCTGGCATGCAGTTTCAGTCAGAAGCCGGTGGCCAAGTAATGTTGGTTACGGTTACTGAAGTGAATGATGACGAAGTAGTTGTTGATGCTAACCATCCATTAGCTGGTAAGCGTTTGACTTTTGATGTTGAAATCCAAGAAGTACGTGCAGCGACTGAAGACGAACTAAGCCACGGCCATGTACATGGCGCAGGTGGCGTTGAACACTAATCTCTATTAGAGCATTAGTAAAACGCTTAAACGACAAGCAAGTAAGATGAAGCTTGTCGTTTATTCTAAAAGGTCAGTAGATACGTCTACTGACCTTTTTTTGTGTTTTATGGCTTATGAATTTTTATGGCTTATTGATAGAAACACGTTCTTCCAAACGTAACAAAGCCGCGTAACGACGAGCGCTATGCGGCTTTTATTACCAACCATCCATGTTAACGCTATATGATACTTAATCCCGGAGTATCTTATAACTAGCAGGCATCCAGCCTTATTATCCTTAATCAGCAAACCATCTATCCCTGACGCGATTTTAAGATACCAATCCCTAGTATCAATGAACCGTTTCGTTCAATCGTGCCGTACAGTTATAATCGCAGATTGATGATAAGTTAGTAAGAGGTCTAAGCGTCAATCCGTGTAAGCCTATGCTTACACGGATTATTATTTGACCGCTTTTCTAGCTCACAGTGATACGCTTGCTAGAGACTGTCTTCAGGGCTGATCATTTTTTTTGAGTCCGCGCTGAGCATAATATAAGCCGCTTCATTGATGAAAGTTTCATCTTCAGGTAGCTCTGGGCGTTCATTGGCTTTCATTTGACTACGCTCTTCAAACTTCGCATCCATCGCGGCTTGATAGGTATTCCAATTGGCATACGGACGCTCACCTGTGGCGATGAGCCGTTTATTCTCCGCCTCTAATGAACGCTTTTCGATCAGCTGCATCTTGGCGCGTCGGCTATTGATATCGAGCTTGACAGGTTTTTTCTCATCATCCATATTACGAATATCGTTCAACGTTGATAAGTAAGTAAACTGTGGGTCTTTTTGCTGACGGATTGTAGACTGCTGATTCAGCGTCGCTAACGTATCGTTGGTAAATTTGCCTTCAGGCTTATAAGGTGCGGTTTTGATGGTATCCCAAGGCAGTGCTTTTTTCTGTGCGCGCTCACCAAAGGTCGCATCATCATAGATATTGACCAATTCGACATCGGGAACAACGCCTTTATTTTGCGTACTACCACCGGTGATGCGATAGAACTTGCGCTGAGTTAAAGTCGCAGAACCTAGCGCTAAATTGTCCAGTTGAATCTGAGCAGAGCCTTTACCCGTAGTGGTACTACCGACCACCAAGCCACGACCATAATCTTGAATAGCAGCAGCAAAAATTTCACTAGCGGAGGCAGATGCTAGGTTAGTAATAACGACCACCTTGCCATCATAAAGTTGTTCGCCACCATCATCATCACGGTACACTTGGATATTACCGCGATTGTCACGAATTTGCACCAGTGGTCCGCTCTTGATAAAGAAGCCGAGCATTTTGGCCACTTCGTCTAACGAGCCACCAGGGTTATTACGCAGATCGACCACAAGACCATCGATATTTTCTTTATTTAATTCTTTGAGTGCTTTTTCGGTATCGATACTGACGCTACGATAATCTTCCCCGTTACGGCGCGCTCGATAGTTCAAATAAAAGCTTGGTATCTCAAGGACACCAATACGTTTTGGCGTTTTATCGATATTAGGACGCTGTACTTCTACAACGCGCTGGGTCACGCCTGACTCTTCTTGCTGAATGATATCCCGAACCACAGTGACGGTACGAGCGCTGGCTTCTGGGGCACTAGCCTGACGTAACTTGAGCGTGACCGAAGTGCCGCGCTTACCGCGAATAAGACTGACAATCTCACGTGTCGACCAACCGACCACGTCGATCATGTTTTTGCCGTCTTTGGCGATCCCGACAATCAAATCATTGGGTTTAATCTGACCAGATTTGGCTGCTGGACCACCATCCACCAGAGTCACAATACGCGTGTAGTCTGGGTTTTTACGATCAGGACGGATAGAGACGCCAATACCTTCTAACTGTAGACTCGATTGGATTTGTAATTCGTTTGCTTGAACCGGTGCATAATAGTTACTATGCGGATCATAGGTCAGCATGGCAGTGTTCAAGATTGTCTCCATGATTTCATCATCTTTGAGACGCTTAAACTGCTCTTGTTGACGTGACAAACGATTGAGTAAAATCTCACTGGGCGTACGCTCGTCATTACGTACTAAATCCTGTCCACGAGTGATGTCTGGATTATTCAAGAATACTTGCTCTTTGGCTTTTTCGTCTTCTTGACCTAACGTGATACTCATCAACTGAAACTTCAACTGACGCGCCCAGTAATCACGCTGCTCTTTTTTGGTCTTGAAGTGACCGAGCTTTTCACGATCAAGTACGATAGTCTCATTGCTGGTTAAATCCAGATCAGTCTTTAGCATTTTGCTTGCCATGGCAAAATATTCGTTTGAGCGTTTACGATAGCGCTCAAACACCTCTACCCCTGCAGACAAATCACCACGTTTGAGGCGATCACCGAACTCGGCGGCATATTTTTTCTTTAGCTCATCGACATCAGACTGCAAAAACAAGGTATGGTTTGGATCAAGGCTATCAATATACATAGACAGAATCTCGCTGCCTGTTTTGCTATCAAGCGGCTGATTGAGATAATGGCTGCGATCCAGCAAGGCGGCTACTTGACGAGTGGTGACTTTTTGTTCAGGTGTTTGGACGAAACCTTCGGTGTTAGTATCTGCCACTGCAGTGCCGTAGCTTTGGGTGAGAATAAGACCGGCGATGCCCACTGACGCTGCACTGAGTAACCACTGTGCTGGTTGTTTTTTCATCATATATACCTAGTTATTTTAAGTTGAAAGTATTATCAATTGTCATCGAAAGTATTTGCTTGGTGAATCCCTATCCATCAAATTTATACCAAACCAAAAAAGTACGATTAGCGGTGTCAAACTCGTTTAGTCTACAATGCGTAGCACTTACACTCGTTTTCCTTGCTACTCTAATTTTTGTGAATGGTATTAGTTATTTTTTTACGGCGCAGCCTTTTCACTATTTGGATTTTTAACGATATTAATTATTGGAAAAATACGACTCGCGTCTTGCGAAAAATCACTCAATACTAGCATGACCATAAATGCGTCATTGTCTCAATCTGTATAAGCAATATTACACTTTACCGCGGTACATACCAAACTTTCTATCACATTTATTGCTCGTGGCTACTGATCGCTATTTAACAGTTAATAGCCATTATTTTTGGCCGATTTGACCAGCAGATTATACTCAATTCATAATAGCTGTCATAATGTAACACTGAACAGTCGGTTGTATTTGAATCTGATATAAATGCAACTGCTGATATAACATAATAAGGATTACGCGATGTACGGCGTCTTAATGATTGATATCGATAGTACCGCACTGACTGCTGAAGATGTGAGTTTAATCAAGCAAGCCCAAGTTGGCGGGGTCATCTTGTTTGGGCGAAATGTCAAAGATGCCGCACAAGTACGCGCACTGTGTGACGATATACGCTATCACAATGCTGATATATTGATCGGTGTTGATCAAGAGGGTGGACGCGTCGCAAGGTTACGTGATGGGTTTAGCCCATTGCCAGCTATGGGGCGACTGGGTGACTTATTCAATCAAGATCCCAGCCATGCGCTTAGCTGTGCCTACGATTGCGGCTATTTAATGGCAGCAGAAGTGCTGGCCGTGGGCATTGATCTGAGCTTTGCCCCTGTACTCGACAGAGGTGGTATCAGCCAAGTCATTGGTGATCGTAGCTTCCATCAAAACCCGCAAGCCATTACCGCTTTGGCATCCCAGTTTATGCACGGTATGAAAGCGGCTGGTATGGCAACCACTGGGAAGCATTTCCCCGGTCACGGCGCCATCGCTCCTGATTCCCATGTATCAGAAGCCATCGATAGCCGTAGTTTAGATGAGATTATGAACAGCGATATGCAGCCGTTTGCCCAAACGCTGCCATGGCTTGATGCGCTGATGCCAGCGCACGTGATTTTTTCACAAGTGGATAATAAGCCAGCGGGATTCTCTAAAATTTGGCTCAAAGACATTATCCGTGATGCGCTTAAATTTGATGGGGTTTTATTCTCTGACGATTTATCTATGGCAGGCGCGCAAGCAGCTGGGGATATTAGTGCGCGCGTCAAAGCAGCAATTGAAGCTGGTTGCGACATTGCCTTGGTATGTAATGATAGAATTGCCGCCCATGAAGCAGCTAAAGCAGCGCAAAATCTGCCCTACCCCAATCAAAAACGCATCAAAACCATGTGTGGCAATATTCCCGTTTGGCAAGGTGACCTTAACGCTACTTGTCAGCAGTTTGACTACTGGCAGCAAGCAAAGAAAAACGTGATTCAGACCTTTTTTAATACGTCAACAGAGAGTACATCTGAGTCTAATAATGAGCTAAAAGATCCTACTGCCTATAAATAACAGTCGCTCATTTTTTGGCAAATAAAAAACCGCACCTTTGAAGATGCGGTTTTTTGGTATTAATGATTTTTGAATATCAATAATTTTCTTACTATCAATACCTGTCTAAAAACTACTGAGTATTCATTTGTGGATCTACTGCTGTACCACGACTTGCATCATCACTATCTGGCAATAGGTCATCATTGTTGCTGTCTAATGGATTCAAGTCAGGATCAAGCGCATCGTTGCTCATAATCATACCATCATTTGCACTGGTGGTCTCATCATTGACCACGAACTCAATACGGCGGTTGCGAAAGCGACCTTGTTCTGTCGAGTTATCAGCGATAGGATCTGTTTCACCCATGCCTTTAGTGCTTAGTTTACTTGCATCAATACCTTGAGATACTAAGTATTCTTTTACAGATTCGGCACGATCGCGAGACAGTTTCATGTTGTAAGCGTCATCTGCTTGGCTATCAGTATGACCGATAATCATCAAATTCATATTCGGTACTTCAGTGATTATCTTAGAGGCACGGTCAAGGAATGATTTGTTGGCATCAGGAATAGACGCTGCATCTACTTCGAAGTTAATAACCTGCAAGCTCAAGGCACGCGCCACATCACGTGGATCAGGGTTTTCACCAAGGTTGCTCATCGCGGTGTCGGCAGCAGTTAAGCTGTTGTCAATCTCACTTTGTGCGTCTAATGCACCTTCGGCTTTTACTGTCATCGCAGGCGCTGCTGCTTGCAAATCAGCAACCAGCTTGTCTAAAGTTGTCGCATCAGGTGCATTGACCGTGATGGTATCAACTTTTATGAGCATACTGGCATTCGGTACGTTTTTGACGATAGGCAAGATAGCAGCCAGCTGGGCGGCGGCAGGCATATCTATCGCAAAACTATCATCGACATCGGCACGGCAGTTATTGGCTTCATCACCAAACGCACTGGTCAAGGCGTTCATGATATTGGTCTGTAGCGTCTCGTTACCAACGTTCATACGGCAAGCATATAATTCACCGTTCTCACCTGTGGCGATACGCAATGACGCAGGCTCAACATCAGCGGCAACCGCTGTTGCATTACCTTCGGCAGCTTGCTCTTGGGTGACAGCTGGTGTGGCAACGGGCTCAGGATTTTCTTGGCAGCCTCTAAGCAATGCCCAGGCCAAAGCGCCTAAAATAATCAGACCAATGATGGGCAGCAGCGCTTTCATAAAACTGCCTTCTGTTTCTTCTTCGCGCTGAAGCGGTGCGGTGCTGACCGTATCAGATATTCGTGCACCTGCAGGCACAGCGGCAATCATACCTGCTGGCAAAACTGTACTCGCCCAAGCAGGAATATGATGTTGGTAACTAGCCGAGTTATCGTTTAAAAACTGCGGCACAGGTGTCGTCCCTGCCAAGCTCTTTATTTCATGGTACGCAAGTGGTGCCGCCATCGCGATTAAACCGCGAGAAGCAGTGACATCGACATTGTGTTTGCCAGCAAGCTCACGAGCTATTTGGTCACGGTGTGTGCTATCCGTCCATACGCGCTCATAAAACGCCTGATCATCACGAGCGATATTCTCGTTAGAAAAGCGATCATGAGTATCTTTGTCTGCCAAGCGAGCGGCAAAAATAGCATAAAATTGCTCAAGCAAGTTTTTCTTAGCTGGGCTATGGTCATCTCCCAATACTGCGGGGCTTACCGTTCGCGTCAAATGGCTGATAACATCCATAATATAACTCTCCTATTAATACTTATTGGTATCAATCTATATAATTAAAATACTCAAAAACTTTGCTAAGAGATAAGAGCCGTAACCGTTAAAATCATCTTGGCAATATTCAATTTCTATTATTATAAAAGTATTAAGTAAGTGTTAACAATCAACACGTTGTTGTGCAAATGATACGTTAGGTAATGTTTCAGTTGTTACGCGTAACTAGAAAGACGACAAAGTACAAATCCCTAACATATCGATAGTGCTTTCGGTAGAAACAGAACGGCTCATTGAACAATGAAATTAATATAGTAGATTCACTTTGAAACAACTACAGTGTGACTGGAACGAATTTTTCGTAGCCTCTGTGATAGCAGCAAGCAAGGAAAATTTATACCAGTCGCACCTATAGTCAGAGCACTTTTAAACCGATACGGTGTTACCCATCCTAGATGTACTCAGTGTACTATCTGCGGTCGGTCACCTTGTAGCGATTCTAAAATTCGTTGGCTATAACTGGCAATGTATTGATTTTATTTTGAACTGGTATAGCAGTAAAACAACTTCATCTGATTGCTTATAACCATCACCTTTAGCCATCACTTTTTATAAAAGTATTGAGATGTAATATGACTCATACTACATCTCAAGGGTCGGTCTAATCAGTTTCTTACTTGCGCGGGCTCAGCCACAATAACATTGCTGGCCATATTATCTACTTCAGACAAGGAGATAGGGCCTGATGGTCTACTGTTTGTATTGTTTGTAGGCGCACGGCTATTGGAGTTATTCGGTAAATTGCTAGGCACATTAGTAAGATTGCCGTTATTGCTACGCACTGGTGTATTGCGGGCTGGTGCGGGCATCATACTATCACCGGTATCGTCATCTGTTGCTTGATACTCTCCAGCACCATTATTGTTTGCATTGTCGGCAAAATTATTACCATTAACATTATTGTTATAAGCATTGTTTGCAGCGCTGGCATCGGACTCAAACTGAGGATTCTGACCATTCATAGCCGTCATATCACCTACTCCGTTACTATTATTGGGCAACGGTAATGGTGCTACACTGTCGATCATCAGCGCTGGCGCTAACGTACGTATGTCAGTGACCAAGCGTTGTAGGAGCATATTGTCTGGCGCTTCCAAGGTCACTCGCTCATTTTGTAAATGCAGTCGAGCAAATGGTGTTGATCTCAACATAGTCAAGATATTGGGCAGCACCTCTGCTGGTGTACTATTCATACTACTGGCCACGCCTACCTGTATGGTTAACTCGCAAATACTTGCCTGCTCACCGAAACTTGTATTGAGTGCCTGTTGTAGTATGCTTTGCAACGCTTCATCCCCGACCGTTGCGCTACAAGTATATAGACTACCACTGTCATCTACCCCAACGATTAGCTCAACTGGCGTCAAAACCTGTGCTGCTGGTTCAATGGTAGACGGAACAACGACTGGAGCGGTTACCACAGGTTCTACTGTTGTCGCACCATTAGGCTTAATTAACAGCGCCCATGCCGCGAAGCCTATCGCTACCACTGCCAGTATCAATAAAAACACCCGTACCAATAAATCATTGCGTTGATTACGGCTACGGACTTTCTCTCGCTTCATGCTGCCATTTTCTGCCAAATGATGGTCAGCAGGACTGGTATGCATAACATCAGTAAGATTATTTGAATTGCTATTGCTATGCTTACTTAAATTCACACTAGTATTTGGATGAACACTGCTATTCTCTATGGTAGCTGCTGTCGACGGCGTTATCGCGGTTGTATCAGAGGCACTGACTTTGTCCTTTGGCATATCTGGCACGGCTGCTATAGTATCATCTGCTCTGGCACTCGGTGCACCAGATGGTTGATGAATATTTTGGGAGGCCGTGATAAAAGGTGCTGACCATGTGGGTAAATACTGGCGCAAGGCAGATTGTTCTCTTTGCAAAAACGCAGGTAAAAACTGTCCATTCGCCAGTACTTTTAGCTCACGGTAGGCCAGTGGCGCAGCATTTATAAGTAACTGCACGGTAGCAAGCTCATCGATATGATGTGTGGCGGCAAGTTCCTCCACTAGAGCTTGCCGTATATTTGGGGCTTGCCATAGTTGCTCAAAGAGAGGGGTTTCTGGCACGCTATCAGCAACCACGACTTGATCCGACCTTAGCAACTGCGAATAAACTTCTGGCAAAGCCAAGCGGGCTACCAAAATCGCATAAAACTGCTCAAGGAGGCAGATATGGGCGACGCTGCTATTATCACCCAACACAGCTGGCGTGACATGTTGTTCTAGTTGCTCAATAATACTCATAACTGACGGCCTCTACCGGCTTTAATGTTTAAATATATAAATGAAGTAAATCGTTTTTTATTCGCTTTGCTTAATGCCTATACTTTAAATGTCTGTACTTTAAATGTCTGTACTTTAAATGTCTGTACTTTAAATGCCTATACTTTATGAGTCGTGCCTTATGAAACGGCTGTGCTGGCGGTAGGTGTTGCTATGCGTCGCTCATATGAACGATTTCATCTTATCTTAAATATATATGTAGACTTAAGTTTATTTTTAAGGCGCTGTAGACTGCTTGCTACAAATGCATTTAGCATTAACGTTACGGTCAGTATACGAAGCATTACTTACTCTCTTTTATACACTGTTATATTAGGGTCTGTTGAACATTAAAATGTGGCACTGGCGGTGGCTATTTTTTAGACAATACGCAGTGAAATTTTTGACGCCTAGTCATTCTAGGTTAGACAATTTCGCCATGTATTGGCAAAAAATAGCCACCGCCCCTGCTTGTATACTTGGGGCTGATGCTAAAATCAGCAGTCCTAATATTTGAATGGTCAACAGGCCCTATTAATAATAAATGATTATTAAAGCACAGTTCTCTACATAATGGGTTTTTGACTTACCCAATGGTTATTTAGCCATCGCATTTAGGCGGTTTACCCTGTTGTATATACCACAATCACACACTAGGCTCGGCCTAAGGATTACCCTTTGCTTAACCACACGACCCTTATCATTATTATCACTGTTATTGTCAGCTTGTTGGCTTGGCAAAACAAGACACTATTCAATCGACTCATTTTTTATCCACCCGCGGTAAATAATGGTCAATGGGATCGTTTTGTGACCCATGGCTTTATTCATGCTGACAGTATGCACTTACTGTTTAATATGTTTACTTTGTATTTTTTCGGTCGTGCTATCGAAGGGTTATATCAATCATTTTTATTCGGTTATGGTTTCGTGGTGTTTTATGTGTTGGCTATCATTATCGCGATGATTCCAAGTTATATTAAAAATAAAAACAATGCCAGCTATCTCAGCCTTGGCGCATCAGGCGGTGTATCAGCGGTATTATTTGCCTTTATCTTGCTGGCACCTTGGGAAAAAATCTATTTATTTGCAGTCGTTCCTATCCCAGCGATATTATTTGCTGTCGCTTACGTGGCTTATAGCATCTACGCGGATAAACGCGGTGGCTCGAACATCAATCACATGGCGCATCTGTGGGGCGGCGCGTTTGGCATAATCGCCACTATTATTCTGGAGCCACAAGTGCTCCCGCATTTTTTAAACGCGTTATTATCGCCAAGCCTTTAAAGTATGATTTTTAGAAGTCTGTTTTAAGAAAGAGGCGTCACTTGGTTAAACCACTTAAGTAAGTGACGCTTAAATATCAGTCAGTTAAAAAAAATTTAACTCCTTTTTAATTTCGTCGCGTTGCTCGTTATGTCGAGCACTTTTATACTCTAAGATTAGACAGTGACTTATGATTATAGATATTATCGGTGATATTCACGGTTATGCAGACAAGCTAGTGGGTCTGCTTACCCAGCTAGGCTATCGCCATAACGGACAATACTTCGTGCCGCCAGCAGGTCATCGGGCATTATTTATCGGTGATTTGATCGACCGTGGGTCGCAGCAATTGACCACGTTAGAAATCGTTTTTGCCATGCTGGATGCGGATGTTGCCGATGCAGTGATGGGCAATCATGAATACAATGCTTTAGCCTTTGCAACGCTCGACCCTAACAATCCTCAGGAATACTTACGCTCACACAATGAGACACATACGCACCAACACGAGGCTTTTCTCGCAGAAGTGCCCTTTGGCTCAGAAAGTCATCGCTATTGGCTTGAGCGGTTATATGAAATTCCCTTATGGCTGGAAACTGACTATGCTTGCTTTGTGCACGCCTGTTGGGATGTGGACAGCATGGCGGTATTAGCACCCTTATTGACTGCTGACAACTGCTTAACGCCTAAAGGACTTATCGTAACTGCCCAAGAGCATAGCGAGAATTTTGAAGCGTTAGAGAGAGTATTAAAAGGCGTAGAGACACCGCTACCTGATGGCATGGTGATGGTTGATAAAGAAGGTACTAAGCGCACACGAGTGCGGGTACGTTGGTGGCTTGAAGGTCTTAACGAGCGTACGCTATATGAAGTTGCACGTGCCCCCTCCTCCGCATTGGCACAAATTCCAGTAGATGCCTTAGCAGAAAATATCAATTTTGCGCTCAAAACCGATAAACCAGTATTCGTCGGCCATTATTGGCTAACTGGGACACCTGAACCATTGAGTCCACAAGTTGCTTGTACTGATTATTCGGCAGCGGTAGATAGCGGTTATCTAACAGGCTATCAGCTCGATACCGAGCAGCCTTTGCCACTCAAAGCCAGCAATTTTGTGCAATATCGCCATGACGAAGACCCAGTGATACAGTCATAATTGAAATACCATTTCACTCGCTTTAGCATTAATCGGTAAACTTGGCTTTACGAAGGCGGCAAAACTTTTGTATGATGGTCGTTTTGAGGATATCAAAGCATGAGTACCCAATCAGCTAGTGTTAACTCTGTTGAGCAAAACAGTCCAATCGCCTCTCCTGCTGGTCAGCCAAAAGTTGGCATTATCATGGGCTCGCAGTCTGATTGGGCAACCATGAGTGCCGCTGCGCAATTGCTTGCAGACTTTGATATCGCTTTTGATTGTGAAGTGGTATCAGCACACCGTACGCCTGACCGATTATTTGACTATGCCAAAAATGCTAAAGGTAATGGCTTACAAGTTATTATCGCTGGGGCTGGTGGTGCTGCTCACTTGCCGGGTATGTGTGCTAGTCAAACGCCGCTACCGGTCTTTGGTGTCCCTGTAAAATCCTCGATGCTCAGTGGTTGGGACAGCTTATTGTCTATCGTACAGATGCCAAAAGGTGTTGCAGTCGGTACTTTAGCAATTGGGGCGGCAGGTGCTTATAATGCAGCATTACTGGCGATTCAAGTCTTGGCCTTGCATGACGACGCAATCGCCACTAAGCTAGATACTCTACGCCAAACACAAACCGAAACCATCCTTGCCAGCCCAACACCGGGCATTATCAACAGTTAAAAAATACAACTGAGTTGATGATAGTTTCTAAAAAAACACGAAGACCCATTATCTGATTATAAATGTTCTAAACTTGATATTTATGCTTAGATGAGTTCTACTAAATACAAGGTGCATACAGTGCACCTTTTCCTATTTTAATAGATTAGATTTCAGATCTAAATAGGGTCTGTTGAACATTCAAATGTGGTACTGGCAGTGGCTATTTTTTAGACAATACGCAGTGAAATTTTGGACGCCTAGTCATTCTAGGTTAGACAATTTCGCCATGTATTGGCAAAAAATAGCCCTGCCCCTGCTTGTATACTTGGGGCTGATGCTAAAACCACCCCAAATGTTGTTGTAAACCTAGCTAAGGTCTCGACATTATCGTCGGTTTACGCCTGATTTGATAAAACGTTTGATGCGATTTTAGCGATCAGCAGTCCTAATATTTGAATGTTCAACAGACCCTAAGCGTCATATCATTTATTGTTTTAAGTACTGATTGACGCGTGCTTCTGCTTCTTTATCAACCCACCAGTAGTCAATACCGACGGCATTGGTTGGCAGTTTTTTAGTATGGCGATATTGATCCCAATAGGCGACATTGGTCGCTGATTTGCCGTATAAGGGCACTAAATAATGACCAGCGCGTAGAAGGCGATCTAAGACATGGGTATATAATACAGTATCGTCGCGAATTTTAGCATTGCTTAGCTGCTCTATCACCGTGTCAATCGCTGGGTTTTTAATACCAATAGTATTTCTATTACCCGATTGATCGGCCGCTGAGCTACCCCAAAAGCCAACTTGTTCCGCACCAGGAGATAAACTCTGAGCAAATTTATCCACTATCATATCGTAGTCAAAACGTCGCACACGCTCATAATATTGTGGCCCATCGACTTGGCGCAAAGTCGCATCAAACCCCAGACGTTTTAGATTACGAATATAAGGCAGCAGCACGCGCCCCATGGTATCACCTGTCATCAAAATCTCAATCTGAGCAAGCGATCCATTAGGCAGATATAACTTCATATCGTTATAGTAAAACCCAGCATCTAACAAAAGCTGCCGCGCTTTTAGTAACCCTTCACGGTTAAAGCCGTTACCATCACTGGTGGGCAACTGCCATTCTGCTAATACGGCTTTACGTTGAATCGGCTCAAGCTTAGACAATAAAGGCGTTAATACCTGCATTTCTTCATTAGACGGCGTGCCCGTTGCCGCCAGCTCTGAGCCATGAAAAAAGCTCTGCAAGCGCTCATACTGCCCATGAAATAAGGTCTTATTCATCCATTCAAAGTCATAAGCGGCTGTCAGTGCTTGACGGACTCTAATGTCCTGAAAGATTGGTCGGCGCATATTCATGACCAAGGCTTGCATCGGTACTGGGTTTTGACTGGATATTGCTTCTTTTTTGATAAGACCTGCTTTTACCGCTGGAAAATTATACCCAGTTACCCAATTCGATGCTTTATTTTCGGGGCGAAAACGGTATTGACCAGACTTGAAACCTTCAAAGGAAATTTCATCACTTTGATAATAGACAAACTTAATCATATCAAAGTTATAACGACCACGGTTGACCATCAGATCACGTCCCCAATAATTGGGATCACGTACATAGCTCACAGAGCGCCCTGCATCAACACGCCCTAGCTTATAAGGCCCACTACCCATCAACGGCGTTAAGCTTATCTTTTCAAAATCAGCATCGATAGACGACTTAGCAAAGATAGGAAACTGTCCAACCGTCAGTAAGATTTCTTTGTTCTCAGTAGAAGCAAAGACAAATTTGACTTGCTGATCATCAATGACTTGAATGTCTTTGATATCACTTAGATAACTGCGAATATACATCGGGCCTTTATTCAATATCGCCTCATAAGTCGCTTTGACATCGCGACTGGTCACTGGCGACCCATCCCAAAAGCGGGCAGCAGGATTGAGATGATACACAATCCAACTGGTGTCATCAGGATCATAGGTTACCTTGCTTGCCAGCTGCGGATACATCGTAAAAGCTTCATTTAGTGAGCCCGTCATTAAAGTATCATATAGATAATCGGTACCAATCATCGCCACACCCGTGGTCATCCATTTATTGGCAGCATTAAAGGTGCCACGCGCATCGAGCGAGAGCGTACCCCCTGTCGGCGCGTTTGGATTGGCATAGGGCATATAAGGCGCGTTGACATATTCAGCAGTGCTGTTATGTGCAAGCGCAGTAATGGTAATTGGTGTCGCCATACTGGCTGGTATCCAACTCGCCATTGCCACTAATAAGACAGTTTTTAGCATAGTATTTTTTATCATAATAAAGTTATAACAAACCCTTCTGCTAAACCAAATGGATGTATAGAGAATTTACCTAATGACTGAAAGCTCATCGCAGCTTAAATAAGAAGCAAACAAAAAAATAAGCTATCACAACAGCTGAAAATTTTATCATAACAAACTTAGGTTTTTTAACCTAATAGTTTGCAGTGTTAGGTATAGCGCATCATCTGTCCTAAAACAATAATAATTCTCATAAAAAAAGACGCAGCTCATAAAGTTGCGTCTTTTTTCTCAAACCCGTACTGACTTAGGCGTGTTTTTTTTCAAATGCAATCATAAAGTCGACCAGTTGCTGTACCCACTCAAGCGGTACAGCATTGTAGATACTGGCACGCATACCGCCGACATCACGATGACCTTTTAGATGCAGCAAGCCTGCTTTTTCTGACTCTTCTAAGAATACTTTATCAAGGCTACTGTCTGCTAAAGTAAACGGCACATTCATGATAGAGCGATACTTAGGCGCAACTGGGTTGTTATAAAAACTGCTGTCATCAATCGTTTTGTAGAGCAGGTATGCTTTTTGCTGATTGATTTTACCGATAGCAGCAACGCCACCCTGCTCTTCCAACCACTCAAACACCAATCCCGCCAAGTACCAAGAGTACGTCGCTGGCGTGTTTGACATAGACTCTTTCTCAGCTTGATGCTCATAGTTCATTAGCAGCGGACACCACTCGCTTGCCTGCCCTAATAAATCCTCACGAATAATCACAATGACAAGTCCTGCTGGACCGATATTTTTTTGCGCACCCGCGTAAATCATCCCAAATTTTGAGACGTCAATTGGCTGTGACAAAATGCAAGAAGACATATCAACGATGATTGGTGCATCAACGGTTGGTGGCTCAAATATCTGCAAGCCATGAATCGTTTCATTGGCGCAGTAATGGAAGTAAGCTGCGTCTTCACTCAGATTCCAATCACTTTGATCAGGTACATCGGTAAAGTTGCTTTCTTTGCCTGTTGCAACCACATTAGTCTCGCCAAGACCTAGTTTGGCATAGCGCGCTGCTTCTTTGACTGCTTTACCTGACCAAGCACCTGTCGTTAGATAATCTGCGCGCCCACCGTTTAATAGGTTTAGTGGAATCGCTGAAAACTGTAAGCTAGCGCCGCCTTGTAAAAATAGCACCTTATAATTATCTGGAATGTCCATCAACGAACGCAATTTAGACTCAGCTTTTTCAGTAATCGCCAGATACTCTTTACTGCGATGGCTTACTTCCATGACCGACAGTCCACGTCCTTGCCAATCCAGCAACTCTTCTTGAGCGCGTGATAATACGGCAGTTGGTATCGTAGCAGGTCCCGCTGAAAAATTAGGTACACGGTTAGGAGCAGCTTGGGTAGTCATAATCATTATCCTAAATATGATGAAATCATCGTTGTTTGTTGGAGCGTAAAAGTTGCCTATCAAAATTATTTTAAAAGTAATTTTAGTTGTCTTTATTTGCTAATGGTTATTTTATTTATACAAATAATTTACCGGCATACCAATAGGCAATTGGGCAGATAGCTTAACCAGACAATCTCTCCCAAAGCTGCCGCTTTAAGCTGCTATCAGCGAGCAGTTCCTCTAACGTGGGCACAGTCGTAAAGTGAGGATGATCAAGCCCTTCAGGCAAGGCGGTTAATGCTGCTACTTTTATCTCCTCGCTACGACCAATCTTAAAGACATATCCAGCAAGACTGGCATTGGCAAGCTCGGCAGTGTCCATACCTTCACAGATAGGAAATGATGTCGTCTCACAAGTGATTGATAGCGCTTGAGTGATATTTTTCCATAGCTTTTGACTGTCATTATTAAGTGCTTGAATATCAACCAAAATCACCCAATCGCCATAGCGACCACCTTGCAAATCAAATGGGGTGACTTTTTTAAAGCTATCATCACTATTTATATGAGCAAGAGGACTTTGCCCTATAGCGGCAGTAGTTTGCTGAGTTATCTCGTTTACGAGAGACTTAACAGGTACGTCACCTACAGCTTTGACACTAGTATCAAAACTATAGGTGACAGGGCTTTGTGCGTCGGGTTGTGCTAATCCTATATCATTAGCATCATGATAATAGTGACTAATAGGCTCATCATTGACGAGCGCTGATACAGAATCAGCAAACGCTATGTTCGACATATCAACGTTCGCAGCAGCATTACCTTGCTGTTCTATACTTGGTTGTTCGATGTTTATATCAGACGACACAGCCTGAGTGCTAGTATTATCTTGAGTGCTAGGATCAGGAATAATAGGCGCAGAGATATCTGCCATATTAATAGTAGCTGAGCTTGGCTGTACCCATTGATTGATACCCATCATTGCTAAAATTTGACGCTGCTGCATACGATGTTGCAATACAATTAGCGGGTCTTGGACATCACTCATTCGACTCTACTATCCTACTTATCTTAAATGGGTTTACAGATTTTTAATCCTGAAAATAACGTTAAAAAAGAGTTTCAAACATCTCGCTCTTTGTCAGCCAAATAGGCATAGCACTTCAATCAATTCAATTTATTAGAAAAGCTGCCGAACGCCTAGCCAATGCTCTGCTAGTAGCATCAAGCAATCGTGCTCATCTTGACTGACTATCGTATCGTGTAACATCACCGTATGCAATGTACTCAGCCATTGCCGATATTCATTATAATCTATTTGACTGCTATCCTGTTGCTTCTCTCGATAATTATCCTCAATCTGAGTATCTATGATGGACACCCTAGAGGTGAATTTTTGAAAGCTAGGTACAGCGTCAATGATAGCTAGTAGCTGGACGCTATTCAAACCTTGTGCCGTCAATAATAGCCATTGCAAATTTGCATCACTGACTTCGTTCAGAGTGATGTCAATCAAGCGCGCATGTCGTCTCAAATCCACAATGTAGTGGGCAACACTGTCATTATTATAACCAAATAGCGAGCTATCTAGCCTCGATATCATTTGACCTTTGACATCTTTCGATAAGCGATGAGCCAATAAGGTAAGCATCGTTGTATCAGAAGCCCTAAGACCATCAAACACCTGACCTGACGGATCAAGCTGAGCAACGATATTGTCCGTGCCAGACTGCAATGTTTGCTGCCATGTAGTCTGTCTATCTGTACTTTTATCATTTAAAACTTTAGACAATATCGGCAAAAGTTTCTGTAAATGCAGCGCCTGCCATAGCGATAGAATCGATGGCACTTGAGACACTGCATTCTCTGAGTGAGTGAATTCTGATTTAGCTGTATCAGCAGAATCATTGACGATACTATCAGCAAAATTTTGGCTTAAATCAGCCGTCAAGCAGCCCTGAAATAACTCAAATATGCCCTGCTGATAGCGCAACAACATCGTACGGCACTTTTTTTTCTGGACATAATGCTGGTAACTTTGATTGCTATGGCTGCTCTCATGCTTCAGACGTAGCTCTGCAATCACGCTTTCTGATAGGTCGTGCTGACTCAAGTTCTTTATGGCAGTCGTGATTAGAACACTGTCCAATCGTCGATCAACACTCGCTACGGTTTCTATTAATTTATGGTCGATGGCATGCGGTAAAATTTGCGATTGGCAATTATTATCGGCTTTGTTAGTAGAAATCTCGTACCAAATGTCAACCAAGTCATAAGTACTTGTCGTTGCTAGAGCTTGACCCTGATGACATAGCATGACAGCTTCGATCAATGCTTGTGCGCCTAAAGGATGATGACTGTGATCAAGAATGTACTGTGGCAATGAGATTTTTTGCATATCATCAGTGCTAATGAGCGCTGCCAATGGCAAATCGCTATCAGGTTTTGCTTGCCAAGGTTTTAACAGTTGATGAGTGCCAGCATCTTGCGACTTTACCTGCAACCGTCCATTAATGATTACATCTTCTGCTACAACAAAATCTAGCCCTTTTTCTTCTTTCTTTACTCCACTATCCAACGCTTGAGTAGAGAGTGGTTCTGCGTGGAACGATTGTTTGTTAGCATTTTCCTTTTTATTAATGCTTAGGCTATTTGTTTTTACTTTCCCCACATCCCCGAGTCGACGCTGCTCATATATCTCTTTAATTTTTTGCTGATTTATCCGTTTGTCTTTAGCGACTTGTACCGAAAATTGATGATAGGCATCAGCATTAATAGCACCCATACGCTCAGTCAAGCTTGGGTGAGTGGCAAACCATGACACATCACCCAAATCCGCCCCACTACTGGCAAAGAAAAAATGACTGAGTCCATTGATATCAGCGATGCCAGATAGACGCGAGCCAAGTGAGTCTTGATGGATAGCTTTTAAGGTTTCTATAATCGCCGGCGAACGTGTCAATTGCACGCTAGTGGCATCAGCAAGTAGCTCACGCTGGCGGTTGAAGCTGTGCTTAATCAACTGAGCACTTGCCATACTAGAGAAGCTCAAGCCATGTAATAGCAATGTCCAAACACTACGCGGTGCTTGACGATCTATCACAGGTCTATTTTGCACCCATTTCGACTGACGCTTGGCTGAGGACTGCTTTTGTTGTGGTTGCTGCTGCCAGTAAGCGACCCACTCACTATGCGTGGTAAAACTGGCGGTTTGCGCCTCGGTACTGCGTGCAAAATTATCAACCTGTCTCTGTGATAGAGACTTTTGGGAGGTGCTATCACTATCAAAGTGACTATAATTAGAGAGACGATTAGAGATTGGATCACTCCAGTCGTATAGTATTTGCAAACCTGCCAATATCACCATCAGCTGTAGATTGAAGGTGGCATCACCATGCAGTATATGACCATATTCATGACCAATGAGACCATACAACGCCTCATCAGACAATTTATCTAGCGCGCCTTGGGTAACGACCAGCACCATATCTTGGCTATGACGACCAGCAACGAAGCCATTGATACCCTGCTCATCAGGCAGGACATACAAAATCGGCATCGTCAAACCTGATGCTATGGCCAACTGCTGGGCTATTTCATAATAACGACGATAGACTGGTGGAAAGTCACGCTCATCACGCACTGCTATATGGCGTGAGCTATAGCGAACTTTCTCCTTAGTTTCGTATTGATGCGCGACCCCGTGGCTGTGCTCCCATGCTTCTTGACTGTTATCGATGAACAGCCTAACCGCTCCTACTCGCTGAGCAATAGCGCGGCCACCTGCTCTCAGGCGTCGATACTCTAAGAAACTACCACCAATGAAACTACCTAATATCAAGATAATGACCAGAACCAATATCCAGTGAGATATACCGCCCGTAAATACAGTTAATAGTAGCCCCATGACAACGAGACCTACCGCCATATGAGCAAGTACAATCAGCAAAAAAAGCCCATAAAGGAATAGACTGCGCCGCGTACGTATCCGCTGTTCACCGAAAAAATCCATCAGTTTAAGCTGCCTAGAGTTCGCCAAATTTATCTAAACCTCAGCCCATATTAACAATAGGTGCTTGAGCAATCGCTTCTCTATCTTCGAACACTAAAGGACTGAGTGGACGAAAGCCAAAAGTCGTACTGACGAGGTTATTGGGGAATATTTCGCGGTCGTTATTATAAAACATCACGCTATCATTATAATGCTGACGAGCAAAACCGATGCGATTTTCCGTATTGGTTAACTCATCCATGAGCTCCTTAATCATACTATCGGCTTTTAGCTCAGGGTATGCTTCAACGACAGCAGAAAACTGACTCAACGCTTTAGACAACATACCTTCTGCTTTTGCAAATAGCGCCATATGATCAAGCGATTCTGGCTGATGCTTATTAGAGTCTTGTAGCTCTTGAGCATGATTACGCGCACTGATGACGCGAGTAAGTGTTTCTTGTTCATGACTCAAATAACGCTTGGCTGTTTCGACCAAATTAGGAATCAAATCATGACGACGTTTAAGCTGTACATCTATCTGTGCAAAACCATTCTTTGCTTGGTTACGTGCGCGTACCAGCTTATTAAATATCGTGATGCCAAAGACTACTGCCAACACCACAATAATAATGAATAGCCAAACAAACATCTTCATAATCGAACCCCAGAGTGTCTAGAATGTTAATAAAAGTTAATACATTGTATTTTAACCTATATTAATCAATGAAGCTTTTAAATTGAACAGAAAATTAAATAGGGTATCGAATGAAATTTTGGACAAAAAAAAGCCCTTTACAATGAAGGGCTTAATACATCATAAAAGCGTCTTTGATACTTCGTCAAAACTAATATCAAATTTTAGGCAAAAAAAAGCGACTCCAAAAGCACATCCTCGGCACACATCATAACTATTACCGTTGCTACCTTCCGGTCCTGGCGGGATTCATAGAACAATGTTGCGAGGCTACCAATGGAGCCACCAGGTGCAAATTATACAAGGATTTTTTAATTTTACAACCCCTATCTCAAAACTGTTTGTTTTAGACGGAAAATGATCCTGTAACTTAAGTCAGTAACTTAGGCAAGTAATTCAGCTCAGCAACTTAGCCCTGTAATTTAAGTCAGTAACTTAGGTCACAAAATTCTCACAGCAACTCACAGAAATTTTGCTATTTTAGTGAATGAAGTTGCACACATATCAATATTTAGAAAATAAGAGGTACAGCTTCTCATATAAAGACCATTAAAATGAACTTAGGAGATAATAATGAAAAATACTTTACTTAATAAAGCAGCACTAGCTTCTGGTACGGTTTGTCTCATGACCGCAATGATGGGTAGTGCCCATGCAGAGCCAACAGGCTATGACCAGCTAACGTTTCAAACAGAAGTAAAAGAAGAGATCCAAAACGATGAAGTAAGAGCCAGCTTGTACAAAAAAGCACAGGCAGCGGATTCTAAAACTCTAGCCACAACGCTCAATACATCCATTAATAACGCTATGAAAATTGCCAAGCGCTACCCTAGTGTCACTGTCAGCACCGGACAGCAGCGCACCTATCCACGCTATGACAAAAACGACAAAATCATTGGCTGGACAGGTCAGGCAAATATAGATCTGAAGAGTACTGACTTTGCAGCGACCAGCCAGCTCATTGCTGACTTGCAAGAAACCTTGGTCATGGACAATCTAAACTTTGGTGTCTCAGATACCAAAAAAGATGCTCTAGAGCAAAAGCTAATGACCGAAGCCTCTCGCGCTTTTCAACAGCAAGCCAAGAGCCTCACCCGTGCTTGGGACGCTCGTGGCTACCGCGTCATTAATGTTAACCTGAATACAGGTAGCAACTATCCACGTCCAATGTATAGCGCCATGAGTATGAAATCAGGAATGGCAGACGAGTCAGTGCCAAGCCAAAGCTTTGAATCTGGTAATAGTACTGTATCGGTCACTGCTAACGGTACCATTGAGCTGACTAAATAATTGAGCAAAGTTCGTCCAATGTAAGATGATTAAGCAAAAATAAAGGAGCATTCACTTATCACAGTGGCTGCTCCTTTTTTAAATTCTCAACAACAAAATAGCTTTATTAATATAATCAGCACCTATACAGATTATTTAGTAAAAGCATCATTGGTAATAGATTGATTGCTCTGTACTTTTTGTAGACTACCGTCCTGTTGGCGCAGTTTTAACATCACTTTTTGATGCCAAGGTAAATTCTGATAAGCCAAAAGCTGTTTTGCAATCTTCTTATTGTTTTGCAAAGTTGTATTGTTTTGAATCACATAAACCGTGCGCGAGGCTTGTTGCAGCGTTTGACCTTTCACGCTTTGAATGACCGCCGTTATCGTATGAGCGCCTGGCAACGCATCTATCGTAGCAATCGTCGCATTTAGACCTTGAGCGACTTCGTTGCCGTCAAAATAAATACGGACACTATCACCTGCTTGCAGCGCAGGCTTAATTTGTAGTGCTACATTAATACTTTGCGCTGGACGCCGATAAGCACGTTCTTCGCTGGGCTCAGTGATAGCCAGTTGATAGTTGATTGGTGCTTTGACCGTTGCATCGTTGGTAGCAGGTATAGAGGCGGTTTGCGTGGCATTCGTAGCAGTCTGATTATCTCTAGTGCTATTATTTGAGCCACTCGTTCCATTACCTGTCGTCACTGTCGTCTGACTGACTTGTTTACCCACCTGCTGCTCATAGCTTTGCGGGCGATCAGTGAAGGTCACCTGACCTGTTTGCTCGTCGACCACTTTATAAATGGGTGCAGCATTTGCTAAAGGCGCACAGAGACTGGCTATGGCAGTGATCGTCAATAGTCCTACCTTCGCATGGCCTTTCGAAACATTCAGTTTTGATGATGGAATCATAGTCAGTCAACCTAATTAGTGTCTACTATTAATATACTTTTATAATAACCATTATGCGATACTTTCAATTTGAAATCAGTAGTGATTTTGGAGAAATGTTATTCATTTATCTTGTGAGCTTTATCCGCAGACGTAAAAAAACCAGCTAAGAGTTACTTAACTGGTTTTTATAACTCAAAATAACTGAGTGCTTTAGCGACTAATTAGCAGCTGTAATACATGTCAAATTCAACAGGATGTACAGTCACATTCAGACGTTGTACTTCTTCTTCTTTCAAAGCGATGAAGGCTTCTAGCATATCTTCAGTGAATACATCGCCTTTTAATAAGAAGTCATGATCGTCACGCAATGCTTGTAGTGCAACGTCTAAGCTCTCTGCAACCGTTGGAATTTGTGCTTCTTCTTCTGGTGGCAAGTCATATAAGTTTTTGTCAGCGGCTTCACCTGGATGCATCTTGTTCTGGATACCGTCAAGGCCAGCCATCAACAATGCAGCAAACGCTAGGTATGGGTTAGCCGTTGGATCAGGGAAACGGGCTTCTACACGTACTGCTTTTGGACTGCTTACGTGTGGAATACGAATAGACGCTGAACGGTTAGACGCTGAATAAGCAAGCTTGATAGGTGCTTCATAATGCGGCACTAGGCGCTTATAGCTGTTAGTTGACGGGTTGGTAATGGCGTTCAATGCACGAGCATGCTTGATAATACCACCGATGAAGTACAATGCTGTTTCAGACAGACCAGCATACTCATCACCTGAGAATGTGTTTACGCCGTCTTTTGAGATAGACATATGTACGTGCATACCTGAACCGTTATCACCAACGATTGGCTTAGGCATAAAGGTAGCTGTTTTGCCAAACTGATGCGCAACGTTATGAACAACATATTTCAATTGCTGAACTTCATCTGCTTTACGAACCATGGTGTTGAATGCCACACCAATCTCAGACTGGCAAGAAGCAACTTCGTGATGATGCACTTCAACTGTGCCTTCGCCAACGATTTCTTCGATGCGTTCACACATGACAGCACGCATATCGTGTGAGCTATCGATTGGTGGTACTGGGAAATAGCCGCCTTTAACACGCGGACGATGCGCCATGTTGCCCCACTCGTAAGTCTCGCCAGTCGACCATGCTGCTTCTTCAGCAGTGATTTTATGACTAACGCCAGACATATCGATTGACCATTTAACGTCATCGAATACAAAGAACTCAGGCTCAGGACCGAAGTAAGCAGTATCACCAATACCAGTAGACTTCAAATACTCTTCAGCGCGGCGAGCAATAGAACGTGGGTCACGATCGTAGCCCTGTAGCGTTGATGGTTCGATGATGTCACAAGTGACCACAACAGTGACCGCATCAAAGAACGGGTCTAGAAAAGCCGTTTCTGGATCAGGACGCAAGATCATATCTGACGCTTCAATACCTTTCCAGCCAGCGATAGATGAGCCATCGAACATTTTGCCATCTTCCATCACATCTTCGTCAACGCTATGCGCTGGGAAGCTGATGTGCTGCTCTTTACCGCGTGTATCGGTGAAGCGAAAGTCAACCCATTTAGCATTAGAGGATTGGATAAGATCTAATAGTTTATTCGACATGAATAGTCTCCGTTGTGTTGATCACGTTATTGCGATTTAAAATTATGAGTGCAGTATTCTTGTTCAAGAATGTTAGATGTGCTTTTGAGACTGAAATAACGCATACGATATTCTGCTTATTATCAGCACTATTTTGCGTATTAGTCAAGATACTCATCTAAAGCGTTTTTTCAATCAGACCAACAGTCATCTCAATGGTCTAAAAATACGCCAAGTCAATTCTAACGTTATTCTAGCAATATATAACTCATAATGCTGAACTCTTCAGGCACTTGTTAATAATTATTTTTAGACCTGTCTCTTTGTGGTCATAAATAATCATAACAGTATAAGTGCAAGGGCTATGCCAACTCTCTAAGAACCGAATGGTATTGGTGGCTAAGGCAACAGCATTACTGATAGTAAATACAATGACTTATTATAAAATAACATACACATATGAAGACTATTATTCCGATGATTATCATTTTAGCACTTCTTATACAGAGCAATGAACCGCACTACTATTGCACCAAATTAGTGTGATTATTAATATAATAGCAATAAATAGCTCTATTTTGGTGCGATTTAATAGCTAGAGTTATGATTTAATATCTAGAATTATTTAGTAATCTCGTCATTATGCGCCATATTTGATAGAGCACGAAATAATGGTAAGATAATGGCATCCCACAGCAGCAGCTGTTACCCTTATAGCGGTATGGCATCAAGCATTGACAGTAACCCATAGCAGTGCAGGCAGCAGCGCAGACAAATTCAACTATAGAAACACCTAAAAATCAATAAGTTGAACACACAATGATTCTAATGATCGATAATTACGACAGCTTTACATACAATATTGTACAGTACTTCGGTGAGTTGCAGCAGGACATCACTGTGTGGCGTAACGATCAGATCACCATCGATCAAATTAAGGTCTTAGCTCCCGATGCCATTGTCATTGGTCCAGGACCGTGTGACCCATCCCGCGCTGGTATTTCGTTAGCCGTCATTGAGACTTTTAAAGGCATTATCCCTATACTGGGCATTTGCTTGGGACATCAAGCCATTGGGCAGGCATTTGGCGGACAGGTCGTCAAAGCAGGTGAAGTGATGCACGGACGTTTATCCGCCGTTTACCACAATGGCACAGGCGTATTTTTAGGCCTACCTAATCCCTCACAAGTCACGCGTTATCATTCACTCGTCATTGATAAAATCAGTTTACCCGAGTGTCTTGAGCTGACCGCATGGACACAAAATGTTGATGGCAGCATTGAGGAAATCATGGGTATCCGTCATAAAAAACTTGCTATAGAAGGTGTACAGTTCCATCCTGAGTCTATCTTGAGCGAAGCTGGTTATCAGCTACTCAACAACTTTTTGCAGACTCATAATCTGGCTGTACTAGCCTCAGACAAGCTACCGCAAGTCGGTTAGTTTTGACTAAAGTACTTGCTTTGATTACTCTATTCCAAATTCCTTATAGATCCATATAAAAAATAAAATTAAGCGAGACCATAATGAGTACGACGAAAATAGAAGAAACGCATACGCCAGATAGTATTGAGAGACTGTCCGATACAGAAACGCACAAGCTGCTGACGACCGCATTGGGTAGAATCTTTCAGCACATTGATTTGACCTTTGATGAGATGTATCAAGTGATGCTGATTATTATGCAAGGCAGATGTAGCGACGCTATGATGGGCGCTATTTTGACTGGTCTACGCATGAAAGGTGAATCCATCGATGAGATCACGGCATCGGCCAGCGCCATGCGTGCATTGGCGGCAAATATCGAACCAAGGAATTGTGACCATCTAGTCGATATCGTTGGTACTGGCGGTGATGGCGCGAATTTATTCAACGTCTCTACGGCATCGGCCTTTGTTGTGGCAGCTGCGGGAGCACAAGTCGCTAAACACGGAAATCGCGGGGTCTCTACTAGGTCTGGTAGCTCAGACTTACTTGAGCAGGCAGGTATCAGTCTGTCGCTCACCCCAGAGCAAGCAAAAGACTGTATCGAAAACCAAGGCATCGGCTTTTTGTTTGCGCCCAATCACCATAGCGCCATGCGTTATGCCAATCCTATACGCCGTGAGCTAAAATCGCGTACTATCTTTAATATTTTAGGGCCATTAACCAATCCTGCTGGCACACCCAATTTGGTCATTGGTGTCTTTACCGCTCAACTGTGTGAGCCTATCGCCAAAGTCATGAAAAACCTAGGCGCACGTCATGTCATGGTGGTTGGTGCCAAAGATGGCTTAGATGAAATTAGCCTTGCCACTTCTACCACTGTCGCTGAATTAAAAAACGGTGAGATATCCGTTTATGAGATGATGCCAGAAGATGCTGGCATCGAATCACAGACACTGATTGGGCTCGATGTAGACTCACCAGAGCAAAGCCTTGAGCTAATACGCGCCGCTTTATCAGGCGCAGAAACCAACGACCGCTCGGTACTCAAAGCCCGCGATATGATTGCGCTAAATGCAGGCGCAGCGATATACACCGCAGGGCTTGCCAGCAACTATCCTAATGGTGTTAGCCGTGCTCAACAAATCCTTCAAAATGGCGATGCGTTAATCAAGCTTGAGTCTTTAGCCAAATACACACAGCAGCTAGCGGCTCAGGATTAATTTGCAAGCACTAATATAGTGCATTTACTACTATCACTGTCTATTTTCATCTAACGATATTCGGATACCAGCATGACCACTACCCATTCAGACATACCTTCAGTGCTACAGCGCATTGTCGCTACTAAAATAGAAGAAGTAAAAAAGGCTCAAGAGGTACTATCTCTTGAAAATTTACAAGCAAAGGTCGCAGCTGATAATAAACCGCGTCGAGGTTTTGCTCAGGCATTGCGAGCTATCAGTACTGAAGAGAGCGGTATCGGTATCATTGCTGAAATTAAAAAAGCCTCTCCCTCTAAAGGCGTTATCAATCATAACTTCGCACCCGCGCTATTTGCTCAGCAGTACGAGCAAGCTGGTGCCAGTTGTTTGTCAGTACTAACTGATCGCGATTATTTTCAGGGCGATGATAGCTACCTTATTCAAGCAACTAATACCTCAAGCCTGCCGATACTGCGCAAAGATTTTATGATTGATGAGTATCAGATATATCAATCCTATCTAATGGGTGCAGATTGCATATTATTAATCATGGCTTGCCTCGACGATGAGCAAGTACAAAAGCTCCATGCCTTGAGTATCAAACTGGGCATGGACGTATTGATTGAGGTACATACTAAGGCCGAGCTTGAGCGCGCCTTACAATTGCCACGCTCTGATCATAATATCTATGGTATTAATAATCGTGATTTGAATACTTTTGACGTTGATCTACAAACCACGCTTGACCTAAAAAATATTTTGATCGAAGCATTAGCTACCGATGCTGATAGTACAGCACAGAAACCCCTTATCGTTACCGAGAGCGGCATTCATAGCAGCGATGACATCCGTTTGATGCTGGAGCAAGGCATTCAACACTTCTTGATCGGTGAACAATTTATGAAAACCGATCACCCTGGACAAGCGTTACAATCCTTACTTGCGGGCAGCGCAGCAGACGGGTAAAGTAACTCTATCATTCAAGCTTCAATAGACACTAGATCGCTTGAACAATGTGTGTGCTACACGGATTGTTCAACCCTTTATTCATCCATCAACGATACGTTAACTTTTATGTCAAATTCTCTATTTTCAAAAGAAATGCAAGACCAACTCAAAGAGTTAAAAGGACAGCTGAGCAAAGGCCGTGATACCGATTCACCTGAAGGTGAAGATCAAAAGCCTACAGAACCTGTCTCGTTACTCACCCAAAAGCAAGTCAAAAAGACTGTCAAACAGTTGGACAGTGAGCATATCGACGACGATAAAGTTCTGTTTATGCAAGCGATGCATGGCGTCAATCAGCTCGATGACAAAAACGTCCGCTCCCCTGCCAACGCCGCAAAAGCGCGTAAACCTGATGCCGCCACACTTTCGAAACGTGCTGCCGCGCAAGGTAGTGAGGCTAGTGATTTAGGCGCTGGCTTATCAGATATGCAGGCGCTACTCAATCCTGTGGCTGGCGAAGCTTATTTGTCTTACAAGCAGCCGACCCTACAAAATAAAATTTTTACCCAGCTCAAACAGGGCAAGCTGCGTTGGTATGATGCGGTAGACATCCATGGCTGCACCATTGATGAAGCACGCGCTGCCATGACTCAACTGTTGAGCCAAGCGAAGCAAAATAATGAAACCATGGTAAAAATAGTCCATGGTAAAGGTAGCGAAGCTATTTTAAAAACTTGCGTCAACGGTTGGCTACGTCAATTGCCAGAAGTACTGGCATTTTGCTCTGCCCCGCCGAAAGATGGTGGCAACGGCGCGGTATTAGTACTGCTTAAAAAGCCTAAAACTGATGGTGAATAAGCTGCATCGTTAAACATAAAAAGGACTGCTTATTGGCAGTCCTTTTTGTTATGCTCATTATCAAAAAAAACTATCTACATCATTGTTGGCGTCTATAGTCAAAACATCCTAAAAATGCGACGGTATTGCTGATATCAATTTCTTGTAGCCCCTGTCTGCGCAGGCACAGCAAGCAAGAAAAATGGATATCAGCAGTACGTGATGTATCGATATTACTTTTCACTCACTATAGCTTTAGCAGTATCTAAATTAATGAGGATAAGATGTTTATGAGTCTACAAACTATTGAAAACACTGAAGCACTAGAAGAGCATATCATCGCCTTGATTGCCATCGAACCAAGATTCGCTCTTGTTTATGAGCAAGTTGGTGTGCCCAGTCTTAGGCACAATGCAGGTGGGTTTGAACAATTAATGAGAGCGATGGTGGGTCAACAGCTATCAGTAGCAGCCGCGGCCAGTATTTGGAAAAAGCTGGTTGCGGCAGGTTTGACAACACCGTGTGCCATCCGTGAAGCGACAGATGAGACTTTAAAAACGCAAGGATTGTCTAAACAGAAAACTCGCTATGTGCGCTCCTTAGTCGATCATGATATAGACTTTTCGGCTTTAGGAGCCCTGCCAAATGAAGCGGCTATAAAGACACTCACAGCAGTCACTGGCATTGGACATTGGACGGCTGAGATGTATTTATTGTTTTCTCTAAAACGCGATGACATACTGGCAGTCGATGATTTAGCGATTAAAGTCGCAGCGATGACAGTATTAGGTCTGGCAGAACGCCCGACACCGAAACAGCTAAAGATATTGACTGAAAGCTGGTCACCACATCGTAGCGCCGCCAGCCTGCTTCTATGGTCATATTATGGCTTACTACGTGATAAAACTGCCGTACCTTTATAGTTACCTATAATAGCTCCCCATACAGAATATCTGCCCATATAGAAAAAACTCATTTTCAAGGCTGGTTCCATATAGAAAAACCAAATTTTCTTTTGGCGTGCTTAAATTTACTTTTTCTTAGCATACGACTTTTGTGTTTCAGTGCTTTGAGGGCACCTTCCCTACTTACTGTAGCCATCGAGGATTTCTGATTATCACCTCTCGCTTTGTCGCTGCTTTTATTAATATCAACATCGCCGTCGTTACTAGAGTGATCATGATTGTCTGGGCTTACATTCGTTTCACCATCATCCGCATTGCTACTGCTGTGTGATGTATCTTCTTCTACCGATTCAACTGTATTACTTTCCATATGATGTTCAAGTTCAGCTTGATTGACAATCAACTGCTGTGTTGGCAAAGCATGCTCAACCTTGTATTTTGCGACTTGGTTTAATACATCCACGAATACCACGTTTTGCTTGTCATAGAACTCCATGACGTCGTTGGCATTAATATAAGCTTGTAATTGAATCACATAGCAGTCTTGGCGCAGCTCTAAAATATTCACTTGATTCCATTCATTATTGGTCAAATAATGCTCATTCAAAAACTCATCCAAATCCTTGACCATCTTAAAGACTACGTCGATATCAGCGGTACGCTTAAGATACAACTGATGAAAAAAGCGGAACATATCGCGTGAGGTAAAGTTCTCAATTTGCATGGACGAGAAGTCGCCATTGGGTACGGTGACAATGGTGCGGGTCAATGTGCGGACGCGTGATGAGCGAATACCAATATCGATAACGGTGCCTTCATAAGTACCGAATTTACAATAATCACCGATACGTACTGGCGAATCCGCCACGACTACAACGCTACCAACAAGATTTTCAATGGTTTTTTGCGCACCCAGTGCCAATGCCAAACCACCCACACCCAATGCGGCAATACCAGTCGTTAAATCAAAACCCAAATTACCGAAGATAACAATCACGGCAAAGATCAGCAGCAACGCTTTGACGACTTTGCGTAGCAGCCCCAAGATAGAGACGCGTTCAGTATGGTTTTTCTTATAGCTTAAGTTGACAGCACGCGTGAATATCGCATCGATGACACGCAGTAATAACCACGTTGTCGCGAGCCATGATGCAACCTCGGTAAACCGATTGATAGGCTCACGTAATGTGACTGACACGCCTGCATAGACCATAACTTCGGATAATATCAATGCCATAACAACGACAGCAAGTGGCAATATTACCTTATCAGGTAATGGTAACGGTACACCGCGTATATGAGGATAAGTGATTCTCAATAAATGGTATAATAACCAAACCATAATATAAGTGAGGACAAAGCTGCTCACAATCATGGTTAGCGCTGCAACCAAGTCAGCCAATTGATAACCAAAAACCTTTTTGCCGTCCAGTGAATCAACCGTATAGCGAGATACCAAGGTCGGCTCAGTGTTTTCTATCACTTCTGGCACTGAGCTGAGCGTATCACTTGAGAATTGCCAGTACTGATCATTGTTATTAGACACCACTCTTTCTAATAACAACGGCACGCTTTTTTCACCGATATTGATGACACCGACGTTTTCTTGGCTGGGTGGCAGTTGATCGGCTAAATTGCCTTCGAGCGTATTATTGAGCTGCAAGTCAGGTAAAAAACGCCCACCAGCATCGAGTGCTTGCTTAAATTGACGCACCACGGTAGTTGGGTTGTCAGACTTTGATAAATTAAGATAATTGCTCGCCAATAAATAATCGTTTTCGCTCAAAGCACTTATGAATCCCTGCACCGTATGTCGCGGCGTATCTCGCCCAAAGGAATCAGGTATCGGCTCACTGCTCGCCTCACTAGCCCCGCCAAGTCCCAACACGCCAGCTTCAGCCGCGAAAGCAGCATTCGGCAGTATCAGGCTACACAATAAAGTCAGCAACAAGGTGGCCACTACCATGACTCTTGACAATGATGCTTTTAAGGGTAAAAGTAAGCTAGTAGGACTCATACGACGCTCAATAGACAAAACAAACCTCTTAATTTATAGATAGACATAGGTATAAAGAGAAAATTGCCTAAATAGCCAATGATCAACACAACCTGCCGCCATGATAGCAATTATAACTAACTGGCGTGTTTTTGATTACAAATTTTTCTACCGAAGAATGTTTCTAATGATAAGGAATTACTGGTACTGAGCACAGTTGCTAAGCAATAAACACCTGTACATCGCTTTAAAATGGTTTAATGATCAGCCATCATGAAAATTCCTCAGCTTATCATGAATAAATATTGGCTAAAACTGGTTTATAAAGCGAGCATATTTATAGATAATGAACCCTGTGTAACTTGTCTACTGTTTTTTGTAAATTTTACCTTCTTAACTTTTGCTTTTGTAACCTTGGGAATCATTATGTTGTTAACACGCTCTTCTTCGTCTATTTATTTGCGGTGCTGTATTTTAAGCGCACTTGGTGTATTTACCGTAAATACAGCCATGGCTATCACGCCAGCTGACCCTGACTTAGAGACAGTCAATGATAGTGAGCTGCCACAAGTTGAGCTTGATAAAATCGTTGTGACAGCGACGCGTACGCCGACTAAGACCAGTAATATTATTGCTCAGACACGGGTAATCGATAAAGAAGAATTGCAACGTTATCAAGGGCAAACCGTGATTGATGTCCTAAAAAATCAATCCGGTATGAATGTTGCTCAAAGTGGTGGCACAGGAACGGTCAGCAACTTTTATATGCGTGGCTATGATAGTAAGCAAGTGCTTGTAATCATTGATGGTATTCGCTACAGCTCTATTTCTACAGGCGCGCCTGCGCTAAATCTACTATCTGCTGATCAAATCGACCGTATAGAAATTCTATATGGCGCATCAGGTTCTAGTATTTATGGTTCTGACGCAATGGGCGGTGTCATTCAAATATTTACTAAAGGCAATAACGTAGAACAATCCAGTCTTTCAACGACTGTTGGTTATGGTAGCAATAACCATTACCAAGTAGGCATAACAGGTCAGCTTAAAAATAAAACTTCCTCATTGAGCTTAGGTGTCAGCCGCAACGAAACAGACGGTTTTAACGCGATTGCTAACCCTAGTTCTTATGATTACAATGCTGATGATGATGGTTTTAAATCTACCAATGCCAGTCTAGCGTTACAACATAAGATTTCAGACTCTGTAAGTGCTGGACTCAGCGCATTATATTCTGACTCTACAACGGATATTGACTCTGCAGGCACCGCTTTTCCAAATGCTTATTCAGATCAAAAAAATGGCAGCGCCAATGTTTTTATTCAGCATCAAACCCCATTAGCGGTCACTAAATTTAGCTATGGCCAAAGTATCGATAAATCCACTACTCATGATGCTAACTCTATAAATTATCAAGATGGCAGTCAATTTGATACCATTCAACAGCAGGCACGTTCAGAAACAAGTATTAATGCGCAACCTGGTACTGTTATCATTGGCGCAGAATGGTTATCACAGAAATTAGATGCCTCTAAAGTTAAGCTTTTCAACGCGGACTTTAGCGATTTTACAGCTACTGCTTACGATCCTGAAGATAGAACTGTCAAAAGTGGTTTTGTGGGCTATCAATTATCAGAAAATAATTATGACCTACAAGCCAATTATCGTGTCGATGACAATTCGCAATATGGCAATGAGAACACATACAATATAGGTGCCGCTATACGTCCATTAGATGGCGTGCGTATCGGTGCAAGCTATGCGACAGGATTTCGCGCGCCAACCTTCAACGATTTGTACTACCCTGGTTACAGCGATCCAGATTTAAAGCCTGAGACCAGTAAAAATACAGAAGTGTTTGTAGAGTACAATAAAGGCAATCAAATCTCCCGTCTGACTGGCTATCATACTGATGTTGATGATTTCATTAGTAATGCCACTAATACTAGTAAGGCACAAATCAAAGGCTTAAGTTTGACTTCAGACTGGCACGTTAGCTCGTTTGTATTTGGTTTAGGGTATGACTACTTAGACGCGAAGAACAAAACCAAAAATGATGTCAACTTTGATCAACAACTTCCCTACCGTCCTAAAAATAGTGGTTTAGTTTATATCGGATATCAGCAGCCTACGTTCGATATGCGCCTCGAGGCAAAGTATAGTGATGATAGACTTACAACCGAAAATAATGAACTTGATAGCTATACGCTGCTTAACTTAAGTGGAAGCGCCTATATCACACCCAATCTGCGTGCTAACTTGCGTGTAGATAATATTACTGATGAGGATTATACCCTTGCAAGCCAATTCGGTAATGAGTACGCCACTGAAGGTACTAGCTATTTTGGCTCGCTAACCTATGATTGGTACTAGAATGGTCAACAATTCATATCATAATTACGAATAATATAAAGGCTATCAGTTGATGGCCTTTTTTATGGCCATAAAAACCTGAAACCAAACATAACACTGCTGTCTACTATTTCTATTAGCCAGTAGGTGACATTTTATCTGTCATCTATTACAATGACACCCTCCGAGAGGTGTTGCGCCATGACCATGAATATTGCATTGAGAGACTAAAATCATGCAAATCATAGGTTATGTTAGGCTCGGTTAACTGTAGAGCGCCCTATTTTGGTCGCTCACAGCGCAAACAACGGCACCTGCGTTTTTATTCTTTTTATCATACGTTAACCACTGATAGGAGCATATTATGGACGCAGTGTCTACTACACCATCTGCCCATACGATCAATCCCTCTTTCACTGACTATAAAGTCGCTGACATCAGCCTTGCTGATTACGGCCGCCGTGAAATCACCCTTGCCGAAGCTGAAATGCCTGCCCTTATGGGTCTGCGTCGTCGCTACGAAGCCGATCAGCCGCTTAAAGGCGCGAAAATCGCTGGCTGTATCCACATGACCATCCAAACTGCCGTACTGATCGAGACACTAGTCGCGCTAGGTGCTGAAGTACGTTGGACGTCATGTAACATATTCTCAACTCAAGACCATGCTGCTGCGGCGATTGCTGCTGCTGGTATTTCTGTCTACGCTTGGAAAGGCGAAACAGAAGAAGAGTATGAATGGTGCTTGCGTCAGCAAGTTCACGTTGGCGGCGAAGCCTCAGGTCAGCTTTGGGATACTAACTTAATCTTGGATGATGGTGGTGACTTAACTGCATTGATCCATAACGACTATGCTGAGCTTCTTGATAGCATCCATGGTATCTCAGAAGAAACCACTACTGGTGTTCATCGCTTAGTTGAGATGTTAAACAAAGGTACGCTTAAAGTACCTGCCATCAATGTCAACGATGCGGTCACTAAGTCTAAAAACGACAACAAATACGGCTGCCGTCATAGCTTAAACGATGCCATTAAACGCGCTACCGATATGTTCCTTGCTGGTCGCCGCGCTCTAGTCATCGGTTATGGCGATGTGGGCAAAGGCTCTACGCAAAGCTTACGTCAAGAAGGCATGATCGTACGTGTATCAGAAGTCGATCCTATCTGTGCCATGCAGGCTTGTATGGATGGCTTTGAAGTATTGTCGCCTTACATTAACGGTGATAACACTGGCGGCGCAGAAAACATCAACACGCGTCTGCTTGAAGATACCGACATGATTGTTACCACGACTGGTAACTACCATGTATGTGATAAACATATACTAGCAGCACTGAAACCTGGTGCAGTCGTTTGTAACATCGGTCATTTTGACACCGAAATCGACACTCAGTTTATGCGTGACAACTGGCGCTGGGTTGAGATTAAGCCACAAGTGCATCAAATCTTCCGCTCAGATGATGAGAATGATTATTTGATCTTGCTTGCTGAAGGTCGCTTAGTGAACCTTGGTAATGCCACTGGTCACCCATCACGCGTGATGGACGGCTCATTTGCTAACCAAGTATTGGCGCAAATGTATTTGTTCGAAGAAAAATTTGCTGACTTGCCAGCTGATGAGCGCACTGACAACTTATACGTCAGAGTATTGCCGAAGAAGCTCGACGAAGAAGTCGCTGCTGCTATGGTTGCCGGTTTTAACGGTACATTGACGAAGCTGACGGATAAACAAGCGGAATATTTGGGTGTACCTGTCGAAGGTCCATTTAAGCCTGACGCTTATAAATACTAAGAGGAGCCAGACTCTGACTAAGCCTGCTTTCTCCTTTGAGTTTTTTCCGGCCAAAACCGAACTGGGTCATGAAAAGCTACTCAGCACTTATGATGAGCTGAATAAGCTATCACCTGCGTACTTTTCGGTGACCTACGGTGCTGGCGGTTCAACCCGTAACCGCACTTTAGATATCGTTCAAGCACTATGTGCACGCGGCGATACTGACATTGCGCCGCATATGTCTTGTATTGGTGATGATAAAGCAGAAATCGCTGAATTGCTTGAGCACTACAAAAGCTTAGGTATCAAGCGCCTAGTCGCGCTACGTGGTGACTTGCCTTCAGGTCAGGTGGGCATGGGTGAACTACCATTTGCTGTCGATTTGGTAAAATTCATTCGTGAACACTCAGGCGATCACTTCCATATTGAAGTGGCCGCTTATCCTGAGATGCACCCACAAGCGCGTAGCTTTGCGTTTGATGTTGACAATTTGGTCAATAAATACCAAGCGGGCGCCAATGCGTCGATTACCCAGTTTTTCTATAACGCTGATAGCTACTTATATTTGCGTGATACCTTAGAAAAGTGTGGGATTGATACAGTGGCGCAACCATTGGTGGCTGGAATTATGCCCATTACCAACTCAAGTAATTTGGTACGCTTTGCCGATAGCTGTGGCGCTGATATTCCGCGTTATGTGCGTAAGCAGTTGGCTGACTTTGGTGATGATCGCAAAGCCATTCGCGAATTTGGTTTTGATGTGGTATATCGTCTATGTGAGCGTTTAATCAATGAGGGTGTACCTGCCATGCATTTTTATAGCATGAATAAGGTTGAGCCGAATAAGCGTTTGGTTGAAGCGTTGGGACTTACCGCTTAGACCTTTGTTGAACTTCTTGTTAAATGACTGGCACTCTTCGGAGTGCCAGTTTTTTCGTTTTACTTATGATCTATCTTGTCTTAACAACTGCTCTATATGACCTGTTTTATTTCCCAAATACCTGTGACAATACCTTTCCCTCCGCCACTCATATTCTGCTAACATGTTGAGAGGGATTATTGTTCAATTAAAGGACTAAACGACTGTGCGACGTTTTTTTTATGCTATCAGTAACGATCTGAACACCACCTTTCCTACCCTTAGCGCATTATCTATTGGTGCTAGTGTCGAATTAACAGACAGCATCGTTCATCATTGGTGCCGAGTATTACGCGCAAATATCGGTGATCAAGGTATTTTGTTTGATGGCTTTGGCGGCGAATATCAGGTAGAGCTACAAGCAATTAGTAAAAAAAATGCAACGGCTACTTTGCTCAGTCATTCAACGGATGACCGCAGCGCCCCTGTATTGACTAAAATAGCACTAGTGATGAGTCGCGGTGAACGAATGGATTATGCCATTCAAAAGTCCACTGAGCTTGGTGTCACTGCTATTCAGCTCCTCAGCAGTCATCATGGCGAAGTCAATCTCAAACCCGCCCAAGTCGAAAAAAAGCTGGCACATTGGCAACAAATCGCGATCGCCGCCTGTGAACAATGCGGCCTCAATCGCCCTCCTCTTATCCTTGCACCACTGTCTATCAATGACTGGTTACGTGATTCAGCGACCGACGCTACAGACACAGTAATATCTGTCAGCGCTGCGGTTAGCCCTATTGTCGCGGCCCTCAGTGAAGCCCCTTATTATCAAGTATTAAACCAGCCAGCAGATAGCCGCTTAATGATGAGCGTGCCAGCAGCGGGACAACCTCTGCAGCCAGAGACACTATCAATCGCACTAACACAAGACAAACCCTACATTGAGCTGCTAATCGGTCCTGAGGGTGGTCTCAGTAATGATGAGTCAGTGCAAGCACAAACAGTAGGCTTTGCGCCTTGGCAGATCGGTAATCGCGTGCTACGAACAGAGACCGCGCCTGTCGTCGCCTTGGCAACGTTGCACGCGCTTAGCCATTAATCACCAAACGCCATTCTGTATATATGCTGATGGCTAGGGCATGTCCTCATTTTGAAAATGGTGATAAAAATGAGACAAATTGCAGCTAAACAAGGGAAACAGCGCAGAGAATATCAGGATATTGACTAGCTGTTTGACGCAGTTTGGCAAGATTTAGCCGTTTTTAACCCATTTAGTCGCTTTCGTCCAGATTGAGGACACGCCCTAGGTTAAATGAAGTGCTCTGATACAACGCTTCTTATTGCTTTGCAAACTGGGAGATAGCTTGAGCCGCTGAGCTTAGGTAATCCATATGACTGACGGTGGTTATTGCTAGCAATGACTGACCAATTTTTTAGACTTGACGTTGACTTAGTGAGTCCAATTATGACTACTTTTACCATCCTACCGCTCTCAGATAAGCAGCAGCTGCTGACACAGTTATGTGAGCAATATGAAGACGCTATCTTTATCTTAGACGCAAACTTTCGTTATCTGTCGGTCAATGCTATTTACGAGATTATGATTGGTTACAGTGAATCTTTTTTGCTGGGGCGACCACTTGGTATATATTCGGCTGAGTTTTTATCAAAAGAAGAGCAAGCTATTTTAAATGATCTTACCAGTCATTTAGACAGTAAGGGATTTTATGAAATTGACTTTTCGATAGCGACTCGCTATGGACAAGTTCTGAATTGCCATATCACTTACCGAAGAATCTACGTAGGAGAAACGGGTTATTATATCGGTGTGGTTCGCGATATGTCGTCGGTCGTAAAAGACAGAAAACAAATGACTCATCTACTCAATTACGATCAACTAACAGGGTTGCCCAACCGCAAGGTTTTTTTGAGTCAGACCAGTGAGCTATTGTTAGAAAGTTATCAAGAAGTCGTGATTGTACGCCTAAACATTGATCGTTATCGTAACCTCGCAAGCCTACTCGGCCCTGACGGTATTAATACTCTCATAGAAAGCTTCGTACTACGAGTCAAAACCTTAAAGCTCGAAGATTTGCATTGTTTTTCACACTTTGGTGGTGATGACTTTGCCTTATTATTTGAATGCACTGATGCCAATTCCGTACGCAATCAGTTAGACCTCTTGATGCAAATGTGTGAGCATCCTTTTTTCGTCAGTAATGAGCCAGCAGAAGATACAGCCATTTATTGTCATATCTCAGTCGGGGTCAGTTTTTTCCCTGAAAATGATTACGAAATGATAGGGTTGTTGACCAAAGCTGAGAAAGCCCTACAGTATGTCAAACAGCAAGGTGGTGACGACATCTGTTGGTACAACAAGACCATCGATGAGGCAACTGCCAATAGTTTACAGTTAGAAGCAGAGCTTAGAGCTGCCACCAATGATGTTCAGTTTGTACCCTATTATCAACCGAAATTTTCCTTAGATACTGGGGCTATTACTGGCTTTGAGGCGCTGGTACGCTGGCAGCATCCCACTCGTGGGCTGCTAAAACCTGTTCACTTTATGAATGCCATCATCACGCACAAACTGTCATTTGAGCTGTTCTCACAAATGGCGACTCAAATTGCGGAACAGTTGTCTATTTGGCAAAAACTTGGCTTCGATCAACATATTTGTATCAACGCCGATGCTGCTGAATTTAGCCATCCTGATTTCTTTGAGATGGTGAGCAACTTATTTGTGCAGCACGACATCCATGCCCATCAACTGCATATCGAAGTCACAGAATCCTCATTAATACAGCGTCATGCTAATGTCAAGAAACAGCTCAACTTACTGAAAGAGTTGGGGATTTGTTTAGCGCTGGATGATTTTGGTACGGGTTATGCCTCTTTAAGTTATCTACAAGAGTATCCTTTTGACTTTATCAAAATCGATAAAAGTTTTATCTCTAAGATTGAAACGGATCGTACCCAATATGCGATCGTCAAGGCTATTTTAGAGTTAGCGGTGGCGCTTGATATGCAGGTCATCGCTGAAGGTATCGAAACCAAGCAACAACGCGATTTACTGTTAGACATGGGTTGTAAATATGGACAAGGCTATTGGTTTAGTAAACCCGTGACTGCTGATATCGCAACTGAAATGTTAACGCAGCAATATTTGTCTAAATGAGACACGCCCTAGTCAGTATTTTAATCGAGAATGAGCCAACCATTTTTTAGTCGATTATTATCATTGTTTTTTTCGCCTAACGTTGATTGCATAACGGATGCAAGGTAGGTTCATGACTTATCAGTGCTGTTACCAAACTTGTATAATCGCCTATGAAAGCCTATCTTTTATAGTGAATTTGTTAGAGCTTACTAAATATCAAACTGACTCTAACAATCACCATTCTTTTCAATACTATTTTATGCAATCGATACCTTAGATAGGTCTGCGACTTCAACAGACCATCTGGATATAGTCAATCCTGCATCATGCGCTAAACCCTAGCGCTGTCATAGGACGACCAGCTATTATTGATTGCATTACAAAAGGACAGGAAGTTATGCAATACAAAGCACCTTTACGTGATATTCAATTCGTTATGCATGAACTACTCGATAGCGAAAGCCATTACAAAACGCTACCTGCATTTCAAGAAGCAGACCGAGAGCTAATGGATAGCCTGTTTGAAATGGCTGCAAGCTTTGCTGAAAATGAGCTGTCACCATTGAACCAAAGCGGCGATGCGGAAGGCTGCAAATTTGATAACGGCAAAGTAACGACACCAAAAGGCTTTAAAGAAGCCTATAAAGCGTATTGTGAGCTTGGTTTCCCTGCTTTATCTGCTGAAGAAGAATTCGGCGGTCAAAACATGCCGTTTTCACTATCAACGGTCATCAATGAGATGGTTGGTACGGCTAACTGGTCATTCTCTATGTACCCAGGCCTATCACATGGTGCGATCCAAACCATCGAGCATCATGGTACTGATGAGCAGAAAAACATCTATTTAGAAAAAATGATCAGCGGTGAATGGTCAGGTACGATGTGTCTGACTGAAGCACACGCCGGTTCTGACTTGGGTATTATCCGTACCAAAGCTGAACCAAAAGAAGATGGTAGCTATAGCATTACTGGTCAAAAAATCTTCATCTCAGCTGGTGAGCATGATTTAACCGACAATATTATTCACATTGTATTGGCGCGTTTACCAGGCGCACCTGCTGGCACAAAAGGCATCTCATTGTTTATCGTTCCTAAGATGACGGTTCAAGAAGATGGCAGCGTTGGCGATAGTAACAATGTCGTTTGTGGCTCTATTGAGCATAAAATGGGCATTAAAGCCTCTGCCACTTGTGTCATCAACTTCGATGGCGCAACAGGTTACCTAATTGGCCCAGAAAACCGCGGCCTACAGTGCATGTTTACTTTCATGAACGTTGCCCGTATCGGTACTGCTGTTCAGGGCTTGACTGCAGCAGAGTACGCATTCCAAGGCTCATTGACTTATGCCAAAGATCGTTTGGCCATGCGCTCTTTGTCAGGTACCAAAGCACCAGAAAAAGTAGCTGATCCAATCATTGTACATCCAGCGGTCCGCAACATGCTATTGACCGAAAAAGCCTTTGCTGAAGGTGGCCGTGCTTTAGTATATTATCTCTCACATTTTGCGGATACTGTCGCAAAAGGTGAAGGCGAAGATCTTAAATTTGCTGATCAAATGCTGTCATTGTTGACACCAATTGCTAAAGCCTTCTTGACCGAGACTGGTTTAGAAGCGGCAAACCATGGTGTGCAGGTTTATGGTGGTCACGGTTTTGTCAGTGAATGGGGTATGGAACAAAACGTCCGTGATACGCGTATTGCTTGCTTATACGAAGGTACGACTGAAATCCAAGCACTTGATCTATTGGGCCGTAAAGTATTGGGTTCACAAGGTAAGCTGCTTGCAAACTTTGTCAAAGTCATCCAAGACTTCTGTGATGAAAACAAAGAAAATGATGAGATGGGTCAATTTATCCGTCCACTGGTCAAGCATCTAAAAGAATGGGGCGACTTAACAGCGCGCATTGGCATGCAAGCCACTGAAAGCCCTGAAGCAGTAGGCGGTGCAGCGGTTGATTACATGTACTTCAGTGGTTACGTGACTCTGGCTTATTTATGGGCACGTATGGCACTTGTGGCACAAACTGCTATTGCTGATGGCAGCAGCGAGCCTGCGTTCTATGATGCTAAAATCAAGACCGCTCAGTTCTATTTTGCTAAATTGCTTCCACGTACCACCACACACGTACAGCGCATCAGCACTGGTGTTGAGCCGTACATGTCGATGGATGTTGATCAATTTGCCTTTTAAGTAAGCCATCAATTTATCAAAGATTTGTTGAATTAGCACCACTATCGTAATTTCGATCGGCAACATACCAAAGTATGTTGCCGATTTGCCTATTATCAATTCCTTTTAAGCCTATTAAAGCCATTATTTCGCATGATAAATGTTTTTGGTGTACGCACAATTCACGAAGAAATACACAAGCTAAGCCTCTAATTTGCTAAACTTTAGCTATTAGCCATTAAGGTTAACTCAAAAAGAACAACCGATAATCTTAGGGTCTGTTGAACATTCAAATATTCGGACTGCTGATCGCTAAAATAGCATCAAACTAGGCGTAAACCGACGATAATGTCGAGACTTTAGCTAGGTTTATAACAACGTTTGGTGCGATTTTAGCATCAGCCCTTCGGGGCGGGACTATTTTTTGCCAATACATGGCGAAATTGTCTAACCTAGAATGACTAGGCGTCAAAAATTTCACTGTGTATTGTCTAAAAAATAGCCACCGCCAGTGCCACATTTGAATGTTCAACAGACCCTAATGTATTTAATTTTTATTCATTTGAACCAAAGGACTGCTGATGGCTGTTTATAATGCCCCTCTTAATGACATGCGCTTCATCTTAAATGATGTTTTTAATGCGAATGCATTTTGGCAAAACAACGACAATTTGGCTCATGTTGACATGGACACTGTCGATATGATTTTAGAAGAAATGGCAAAACTGACCAAAAACGTTCTGCTACCCATCAACCGTAGTGGCGATGAAGAAGGCGCTACTTTTCAGGGTGATGGCGTTGTCACTACCCCAACAGGCTTTAAAGAAGCATATAAGCAGTATGCTGAGTCAGGCTGGGTTGGCTTAAGCGGTAACTCTGAATACGGTGGTCAAGGCTTTCCAAAAATGGTGACCATGCTCACCGAAGAGATGGTTTTTACCGCTAACCAATCGTTTGCCCTTTACCCTAACCTGACTGTAGGCGCGACGCTTTGCCTAAATGCAGCGGCCTCTGAAGAGCAAAAGCAAACCTATCTAGAAAAAATGTACAACGGCGAATGGGCTGGCACTATGTGCTTAACAGAGCCACATGCGGGTACTGACTTAGGCATCATCAAGACCAAAGCCGTACCTAACGATGATGGCAGCTATGACATCTCTGGTACTAAGATTTTTATCACGGGCGGTGAGCACGATCTAACTGAAAATATTATTCATTTAGTATTGGCAAAAACACCCAATGCACCAGAAGGCTCAAAAGGCATTTCGCTATTTGTTGTACCAAAATTCTTGGTCAATGAAGATGGCAGCTTGGGTGAACGCAATACATTGGCTGTCGGTTCTATCGAACACAAAATGGGTATCAAAGCATCTGCCACTTGTGTGATGAACTTTGATAGTGCCAAAGGCTGGATGGTTGGTGCCGAAAATACAGGCCTGTCTTCTATGTTCATCATGATGAACTATGAGCGTGTCACTATGGGTCTACAAGGCCTTGGTGGTGCTGAGCTTGCCTATCAAAATGCGACACTTTATGCCAATGATCGTGGTCAAGGTCGTAGTGATACCCAGTTGCAAAGCCCAGAGAAACCTGCGGATGCGATTATCCATCATGCCGATGTACGCCGCATGTTGTTAAATGCTAAGACCAATACTGAAGCGTCACGTTGCTTTGCCATGTATGTCGCCAAGAATCTGGATGAAGAAAAGTTTAGTACCGATCCAGAAGCAGCCAAAGCGGCTTCCGCTCGCGTTGCTCTACTGACTCCAGTTGCCAAAGCATTTTTGACGGACAAAGCATTAGAAGCCACCATTGATTGTCAGCAAGTATTTGGTGGTCACGGCTATATCCGCGAATGGGGTATGGAACAAATCGTTCGTGATACGCGCATTGCCCAGATTTATGAAGGCACCAATGGCATTCAAGCCCTTGACCTACTAGGTCGTAAAGTGGCGCGTAATAACGGCAAGTATATCACTCATTTCTTAGGTGAAATTCGTGATTTTGTCAATAATATGCAAGCCAATCACGGCATCAAACAAGCCACCCTAGATGCCGCCGATACGATTGAAGCATTGACTAAAACTGTGCTAAGCAACATTGGCGAACGTAAAAATGAAATCAATGGCTGTGCCGTTGACTACATGCATGCCTTTGGCTACCTGTGCTACTCGTATATGTTTGCGTTGATGGTTGAAGCTGCTGACGGTCAAGAAGGCGAGTTCTACACGAACAAAGCCAAGCTTGCTGACTACTTCGTTGGTCGTGTATTGCCACGTATCGATGCGCATGCGCAAATGGTGCAAGCAGGTAGCGATCCTATGATGAACTTTGATCTTGACTACTTTGATGTACCTGCTAACTAATCAGCGATTTTTAATAATTAATAATTAAAGTATCATGACAAAAGGGACAGTCTCGCTACTGTCCCTTTTTTTGCCAAAAATATTTTCAAAATAACTGCTAACAAAATAATTAACTATCGATGCATCGTTCCGATTAGAATAACGCAAAGCAAACTATCGCTTAAGTTACTTCATAGTATTACCAAGCTTTTAGTCATAACCTATATTGTATACCAGATAATAATATTCAAAATCTAACAATAAAAACGGTTGAAACCACCATGATAAAGGATGCGACGTGCCAGAACTAAAACGCATTTTACAGCAGATTACGGCGCTAAGTGATGTACCTGATCCTGCGGTACTAAAACGCTTAATAGATGAGCTACGGGTCACTGAAAAAGAGCCTGTCTTGGCCAATGATAATATTCAGAACCTCATTGATGTCATTCGTCAGCATCCAGAATATGGTGACGGCCTTGCCAGCTTTGTATTAAAGCTCATTATCCAGTACCGGCAAATTGCACTCTATACCGATACTGGCATTATGTCAGATCAGGGATTTTTTAATAGTTTGCGCCGTTTAGTTGGCCATCGACTTTTGCCAATACTACCGCAAGAGGACTCCGTGGTTGAGTTGGTTGGTTACCTATTTAATAAGCGTTCTGATGAGCGTTGGTTGGCCAATATCGATAAAGAAAAATGGGATGAGCTGGTTGAATTATTGAGAGTCAAAGAAGAACACTTAGATCTAGTCGCCACGGCGAAAAACAGTATTTTAAACGCGATTATCATTTTATCTTATCGCATCAGCGGTCTTGGCTTGCATCCTGACTTGATGGATTCTTACCCGCAAATGCTGAACTATTCAGCCTCTTTTGTGGCGCAAAATCAAGAGGCGGTCTTATTTGTCAATCAATATAGGCAGGCGCACGAGCTTGATACCTTGACTGATATCACCCCCGAAAAAGCTGTCGATCCAGCGCCGTTGCTTGTCATGATTGAGCAATGCGAGGATATCGTTGCCACGGTTCGCAAACGTATTTATAAGACGGGTATTTCTATTCGACTGACCAATATGATGCTGCGCCTCGACCAAAGCTTGCAGCGTATGCGTATCTTGACTGAACTGGTGACTGATGATTATAACAAGCGTGATCTGGCCGTCATTGAACTGATACAAACGCTGATTACCACTGCCAATCGTCGCTATAGTATCGGCTATTTGATTGATAATAATACCAAACTGCTCTCGCGCAAAGTGACTGAAAACGCGAGCCGTGTCGGTGAGCATTACATTAGCACCGATAAATCTGGTTATCAGAAGATGTTTAAAAAGGCCTCTATCGGTGGCTTTATCATTGCTTTTATGGCGACCACCAAGATATTGGCTTATCATTTAGCCCTCGCACCAATGGGTCGGGCATTTATCAATAGCATGATTTATGGCTTGGGTTTTGTCTTTATTCATGTCATTCGCGGTACCGTTGCTACTAAGCAGCCCGCCATGACGGCGGCGGCTATTGCCTCCACTATATCGGATGGCTCTGGCAAGAAGTCTCATCAGCTAACCAAGCTGTCAGAATTGGTGGTCGATATTTTACGTACCCAGTTTGTCGCTATCATGGGTAATGTAATGCTAGCGGTACCGGTCGCTCTTATTATCTCTTTTGCTTGGCTGCAATATACAGGCACGCCGATGATTGATACTGAGAAGGCTGGGCATCTCTTACATGATCTTGATCCTTTTCGCTCGCTCGCCCTTCCCCATGCTGCCATTGCTGGTGTCTATTTATTTTTATCGGGTCTGATTGCTGGTTATTATGACAACTTAGCGGTTTATAACCATGTGGGCGCACGTATACAGCGGCATAAGTTACTCAAAATCCTTTTGCCTAAATCATGGCTACAGCGCTTTGGTGGCTTTGTAGAAGCGAATTTGGGTGCCATCATGGGCAACTTTTTATTCGGGGTGTTCTTAGGCAGCACTGCCACTATCGGCTTTATCTTCGGCTTACCAATTGATATTCGCCACATTGCTTTTGCCTCAGCCAACTTGGCGCATGGACTGTTTAACATGTCCGCTGATGATATAAGCTGGAACGTCATCTTACTGTCCATTCTTGGTGTTGCTCTTATCGGTATCGTCAACTTGATGGTCAGCTTTTCCCTCGCCTTATTCGTGGCACTACGCTCAAAAGAAGTGCGCTTCTTTGAATGGGGACGTCTGACCAAATTGGTTTTTGGTCATATTATCAGTCACCCATCTGACTTTTTTTGGCCACGCGACAAACCGATGAAATATGCGCGCATCGATAGCCAAGGTCGTATGATATTTGATGATACTTCAGGGCAAAAAGGTGGCAAGCCTATACCTGCTAATTACGTTGTGCGCCGCTTATCGGACGTAAAAATATTGCCCAAATCCATGCAAGGCAGTATGAAAAATGATCCAGCAGTGACCGACATACAATATGACAATCAAACATCAGACAGTAGTTTTGATCCTGAGATGACTAGTCGTGAAGCGTATAGCACCGTCCATCCAACCATGGCCAAACAAGTGATCGATCTCGATGATGGTCTGATGGATGACAACCTCAATAGTGTGCCGTACACCGATGATATTCAATATGATAGAAGCACTAATACGCTTGATAGCTTTGCGACTAGTAGTAATGAAATAAGCCGTGATGAGGCAGACAATACTGACTCTGATAGCAAAGGTGCTGGCGATGCCAAAACCCCACTGCCAAAACCGAAAAAACCACCCAATCTGCCCAGTTAAATGGGTAGTTTTGGTGGTTTTGATGGCACGCCCCAGTTAATGAGCTGCCCTAGTTATGGCGGATGACAATGCGCACTCGACGTTATTACCGCTTCATCACCCAATCGATAGGCTAATAAATAATTACCCCAGACACAGCCGCCATCCAAAGCGCGCGCATGTGGCAGATCAACCTCACCTTTTAACGCTGCCCAGTGACCAAATAGTATCTTACGCGTGCGCGGTACTTGCCACTCAAACCACGGCAAAAAATCCTTTGGCATCGAATCATCTAAGCTTGCCGTAAAGCTAAATTCGAGCGTGCCATCCTGCTTGCATAAGCGCATACGGGTAAAGTAGTTGGCAATCGCGCGCATTTTGGTAAAGCCGTTGATACCTGTACACCAATCATCGGCCGTCTTGCTATATAAGTGTGGCAACAACCGATCAAGCTGCTTTAAGCTGCCTCGTAATTGCGCCTCTAACTGCTGGGCATAGTCCGCTGCTGCTTCAATAGTCCAATGCGGCGGGATGCCAGCATGTACCAGTACGGTATTGGCATCAGGATAAGCCAGTATCGGCTGCTGACGTAACCAATGTAATAGCTCGTCGCAATCATCGGCAGCAAAAATTGGTGCGGTCTTGTCTTTTTTCTTAATTTTAGCGGCACCGCGCCAAACAGCGATCAGGTTAATATCATGATTACCCAATACCGTAGCCGCAGCACCTTGCTCACAAAGCGCCTTGACATCGCGCAACGTATTCAGTGAGTCTTCGCCGCGTGCCACCAAGTCACCTGCAAACCACAACTTATCTTGCATAGGGTCAAAATCCAATGTTTCGAGTAGATGAAGATACGCCGCATAACAACCTTGCAGATCACCGATGACATACTGGTGGCGAAAACTCATAAACCCTCTATCTTTTATGTGATGACTTTTATACGATGATTTTTATTCATATCTAGGGCGTGTCCTCAATTCAATTGATCATATCTAAACGGGCTAAAAATGGCTAAATTTTGCCAAACATCGTTAAATAGCTGGTTAATATCCCGATATTATCTGCGCTATTTTCCTCGTCTGACTGCAATTTATCTCATTTTTATCACCACTTTTGAAATAAGGACACACCCTAGATAACTATTTTTGGATGATGAATTAATCTTCTACTTTGCGTGCCTGATTGCTCAAATTGACAAAATCTTTCACACTCAAGACTTCAGGGCGTGCTTGTGGATCAATAGCGCAGGCAGCAAAATCTTCTTCGCTCAACGTCGGCAACAAGGTTGATTTTTTAAAAATAGCACGCAGCGTCTTGCGACGATGGTTGAAGGTTTCGCGTACCACAATCGCAAAATACGCTTCGTCTTCTGCGACGATAGGTTTGTTGATATGCGGCGTCAGGCGAAAAACAGCGCTGGTGACTTTTGGTGGCGGATTAAATGCGCCACGTGGCACGGTTAACAGGTAATCCGTATCACAGTGGTATTGCATAATGACCGACAAGCGACCATACGTCTTGCTGCCAACGTCAGCAGTGATGCGCTCGACGACTTCTTTTTGCAACATAAAGTGCATGTCTTGAATCACATCGGCATAACTGAGCAGATGAAAAAGTATCGGCGTAGAAATATTATACGGCAAGTTACCCACCACGCGTAGCTTACCGCGCTCCTCGCTATACAACTCACGATAATCGACATGCATAGCATTGTCTTTGATAATTTCAAAATTCGGATGGCTATTGGCACCGATACGAATACGCAGGCTATCCGCCAAATCACGATCCAACTCTACGACCGTCATCGCATCCACTTCTGCCAATAACGGCTCAGTCAGCGCACCCATACCTGGGCCAATCTCGATTAAATTGTCATCGCGCTCTAAGCGAATGCTCTCAACAATCTCACGGATAACACTACGGTCATGTAAGAAGTTTTGACCAAAGCGTTTACGCGGTTGGTGTTTGGCAGCCCGTAGGCTATTAGAAATGGTTTGAGCATCAAATGGAGTTTTGGACATAAAAAGGGCTTCATGTATAAAAGAGAAATGGGCGATGATAATGTAATAGCAGCAATATTCTGGCTTTATAATGGCAAATTATACCACAGCTCATAATTAGGCTGTGTTTTTGAGACATTTTATCGATAAAATGCCCATACCTTAGCGCAAACGACCCGAGACTTTTTATCCTCATAATCATTTGTTATAACGTCCGTTATGGGAACAACAAGCAGTATCTCTTTCCATGCCCACTATAATCGGCACGATCACAACATGACCTACTTAATTCTAGAAGACAATTTCAATTTATTTAAAAAACCTCGTAGAAGAAGGTAAAAATACAGCATAAATAATATACAATTATTGTTTACTCTCCTAGCATAGATACAAATATGTCACTAACCAATCATCTAAAACCTATTCTGATAACAAGTATTCAATTATGCAGCCTAGGTGGTCTTACCTGTCACGTCTACGCTCAATCAGATTTAAATCAAATAGAGCAGCAACAATACAACCAGTATCAACAGCGACTTGATAATTTAGAGGATAACACCTCTAAACCCTTTGTGAATCTCAGTGAACTCACGCCAGATACTAGCTTGAAACAGCCACCGCTTGGTGAAAGCCCTTGCTTTACTATCTATCAGGTTAACCTACAACTGCCTGATGAATCTACTTTAAAAAAGCAGTTTGCCACTATTTTAGGCCCTATAAAATATGGGCAAGGATCCATACTAGGTCATTGTATTGGTCAGCAAGGCTTAAATTATGCCATGCGTAATGTGCAAAACGAGCTAATCGAGCAAGGATTTATCACCACTCAAGCGACTATTGAGCCTCAGGATCTAACGAGTGGCGCCCTTAACATCATGATCATACCAGGGCGACTCCATAAGGTATGGCGATCTGAAGACGGTCACCCAAAAACGAATATCAGCAATGCGCTCACGCTTTCAGAAGGCGACCTCATCAATCTAAGAGACATTGAAACCAGCTTAGAGAACTTTCGCTTGCCTCAATCGGCGATCACCAACATTGACATCATACCGAGTGTTAGCGCCATTGATAATGAACAATACGGTAGCAGTGATTTGGTCGTTGCTCAAAAACGCACCACGCCCATACAATGGCAACTTAGTATAGATGACTCAGGAAGCTCAGATACTGGAAAGTACCAAGGCACAGTGACCACCAGCATCGATAATCCTTTGAGTGCCAATGATGCGTTAAGTCTGTCTTATACGCATTCTATAGATCCTTGGAATGATATAGACAAGCTATCTAACAATAACAGTCTCTATGTTAACTATCGTTATCCCTATAAAAAATGGCAATTGCAACTGCTCTACAGTGACTACGATTTCAATCAAACTTTGGCAGGTCTCAACCAAGACATTGTCTATAAAGGCAAATCTAACCAGAGCTCGGTTGGGCTACAAAGACTGATTCATAGAGATCGTTACTCTAAAACCAATGCTAGCTTAGATGGCTATCATAAAAATTCAAAAAATTACTTTGATGACCAAGAAATCGAGGTACAAAGACGTCGTACCTCTGGCTGGAAAGCAGGGATCGATCACCAGCGCCAAACCCCTTTAGGCGACATGACAGCAAGCTTGCAATATCAAAAAGGGACAGGTGCATTATCGGCTATAGACGCACCTGAAAGTTACATTAGTGAGGCCACCTCTCAGCCCAGTATTTGGAATGCGCAAATAAGCTTACAGCACCCTTTTAGTGTGGACAAATCTTCTTACCAATATACAGTACAGTGGCGCGGACAATATAGCCCGCAACTGCTCATCCCTCAAGACAGATTTACTATCGGTGGACGATATACGACTAAAGGGCTTAGCGACGATCAGAGCCTATCGGGCGAAAATGGTATGTTACTGCAACAAGAAGTCGCTCGTATTGTACCGTTAACGGGTCAAGTTACTATGATGCCATATGTAACCTTAGATCAAGGTTGGGTTGGTGGCGACAGTGCTCAGTATCTAGCAGGAAAGTATCTTATGAGCACCAGTCTCGGTGCGCGTCTATACGCCAGCAATATAAGTATAGACGGTTTTATTGGTAGAGGACTTCAGACGCCTCGATCAGTTGATAAAGACACCACTGGTGGTTTTAGAGTCACGATATATAACTAGAATTTTGCTAGGTAAATATTCGTAGATCGTATCATTGTTCTAATCAAGCTAAAAGACTGGTCACTATAATAATAGTGGCCAGTCTTTTAGTATTGTCTACAGTTTTTGCACAACCCTCTAGTCACATTTCAACTTATAACATCAACAATAAAAGAATATAAAAATCAATGCTTTATAAGATATAAGGTTTTTGAATAAGTATTTGGATAGCTACTTTTATTAGCAAAATAACAGACTTTAAGTAAATCTAAAAAAACTTTGAATTTGTAGAAAAAAACGCTAGTCTTTACAATAGTTTATAGATACAATTGCTTACATTTTTTGACATTTATCAACTTTGAAGAGCGATTCCTGAGATGAATAAGCAATGCTATAGAGTAGTGTTTAACAAAGCCCGTGGCATGATGATGGTCGTGAGTGAAATCACGAAGAGCCAAAATAAGACAGCGGGTAATGGCAGCAGTAAAAAATCTGTAGCCGCAAAATCAGAATCGCTATCGAGTGCAAACTTATCCTATCATCGCTTAGCGCTCGCAATTCTATGCTGTCAAAGCCTGATCTACACTCAGGTTCAAGCAGCGACATCTGCAATACAAAATACAGCTAGTAATGTCCCAGCTGCCCAACGAGCGGCGCTCTTAAAAGCGACCAATGGCACGCCTATTGTCAATATCCGCACGCCTAACAGCAACGGTTTGTCCCACAATACCTACAACCAATTTGATATTGGTAGTAATGGTGCCATCTTGAACAACAGTATAGGCGGGGCGAATACCCAATTAGCCGGCGCTATCGCAGGCAATCAGTATCTGGCGAAAAATGCTGCCAATACGATTCTGAATGAAGTCCGTAGCAATGCTCCAGCCAAGTTCCAAGGCAATATCGAAATTGCAGGACAGCGGGCAGACGTCATTATTGCCAGCCCTTCAGGTTTGCAAGTACAAGGTGGCGGCCTTATCAATGCCAATCGAGCGACCCTCACGACTGGTACGCATAAGATTGATAGTGCTGGCAATTTGACAGGATTTGATGTCAAGCAAGGTCAAATTCAGTTTGATAATGCGGCAACAGGCAATGCACTGGGCGGTGATCTGTATGATGGTAAAAACAAGAACCAAGCCAATTATGTAGATATTCTAGCCAGGGCCGTGACGATCAATGGTCAAATCCACGCCAATCAAGATGTCAACATGGTTATTGGTAGTAACACGGTCGATTATGACACGGGCGCAGCGACCAAGATCACTGGGACAGGTACTGCCCCAACCTTAGCCGTCGATGTGAGTACGCTTGGTGGTATCTACGCAAATTCTATTAACCTTGTCGGTACGGAGAACGGCCTGGGTGTTAGAAACGCTGGTAATATCAACGCCACTCAACAGATTGTATTGACCAACTCGGGCAAGATTGAGAACACAGGTACGATAAAGACTACTAAAGCACAAACCAGCTTATTGAGTATCAATGCCATAGGTACGACAGGTAGTATTGAGCACAGCGGCACTATCGGCAGCTATGGCATGATTGATATGCAAGCAGATAAAGATATTACCCTTAATAAAGGGATTATTAAAAAAAATAGTGCAGGAACAGCTGTACAATTGATGCCAGACATCTTACGAATGGATGCTGCTGGCGACCTAAAGATGTCAAACAGCTCAGATGTTCGAAATTTCACTGTAGTAAACGATGAAGCAAATATTTACCTGCATTCAGGTCGTGACACTTTTGTTGATAGTAAAAGCGCTGTGGGCTCAAACGGCGGGGTATCTATAGAAGCTGATCGCTATGTGCGTCTACTGGATGGTAGTAAAACTTCTGCTCGTTATGCGCCACTGACCATACATTCTAGAAATGGTACATGGGTAGATGATAGTGAAATTTTTAGTCGTGGTGATATACATATTAGCGCAAGTAAAGATGATAATACTAAGACTGCAGATACAGTGATTAGTAATAACAGTAAAATAACTGCTGAAAAAAACCTAACTGTTAGCGGTGAACGTGACGCTTATATCAAATCAGGTAGTAGTATCGCTGGAGCAAATGAATTTGCATTACAAGCTGGTCGCAATGCAGTAATTGACAACGCTGGTAGTATCAAAGTTACTAATGACGCTGTTGTGCAAGCGGGAGAGCTGGCGTATCTAAAAGATAGTATCCAGCCTATCACGATCGGTAAGCAGCTAACGATTGAAGGTAAACAGGCAACAGTATTAAACAGTACCGCTAACGCTACTAACGGTATCTATATCACAAGTCAAGGCAAAGCCACTACGATCACCAACAGCACTTTAAATAGTGCTAAAGGCGCAGTTACGGCTGTAGCCAACCAAGCGGTACTAAACGTCAATAAGCTAACCACTAATGCCAACAGCACTATCTTGGCAGCTGGTAATAACGTGGGTATTACAGCAAGTAACCTTAAAGCAGACAACATAGTTATTGAGTCAGGCGCGACTACCACTATTAATGAACTTACGACGGCTGCTAAAGATATTGCACAGATAGGTGGCACTAGTATCTCTTCAAAAGTAAATACCAGCGTTATTAATAGCACGCTAAATAGTACTGGTAATACAGTGATGCGCAGTGATAAAAGCCTTACGCTGACCAATAATGGCATTCAATCTCAAGGCATTGTATTAAAGACCAGTACTGCTAGTACGCTAAAAAACACCGCTGGTATTAATAATACCTTTGGTGACGGTGACATCACGCTGACTAAGAATACGCTATCCACCAAAGGTATCAATGATAACAGTAACGCCATTATTGTTGATGCTGCCAACCATCTTAATGTTATAGACAGCCAAACAAAATCGACTGGTTCAACCAGTTTAAAGTCTGGCAATCTCATGCGAGTTAATAACAGTACTGTAGACGCTGATAAGCACCTAAACATGAATAGTGGCAATCAGCTCATTTTTAACGGTGCTCGCACTGCAAATAGCAATACAGCTATCACTCATACAATGGGTAATACCACGCTAAAAGCAGGTCAAATAGTCTCTATCGACAGTAAGGCAGCTCAAAGCTATCAGAATATTAATGTGGCTGGCGGTGCTGTCCTTATTAATTCAGAAAATAGCATCGACTTTATTAATTCAGCGGATAACGTTGCTTATGGCACTAACCCTAATCCTAGTATCAACGCTACTGGCAGTACAAAACTTGCTACTAGTAAAGAAAAGCTCTTAGATGGTAAGGCTGTTAGCACTTTGAATGGTGACCTATCAATCATCAGTAACTCAAACCTAACCATTGATCCGAGAAATGTTAGTTTACACTCTATGGGTGATGTTAATCTAACTTCTAAAGAAGGTGAGCTTTATCTTAAAGGTTACTCAGAAGAAAAAGGAGGTTGGGCTTTTGGTTCTTTCAATAAAGTTGTAGATATAACTACTCCAGGTAACATTAATCTGAGTGGTAAGAAAGTCTTAATAGAAGGAGCTGTTTTAAAAAACGGTATCAACTTACCGTGGAATCCTGATTACAGTAAAGTAGATTGGTATTCATCTAGTTATCAAGTGGAAGTAGATAAGATTACTGCTGATTATATTAAGACAAGAGAAGAGAATGCTAAGTTAGGAATTAACACAACTAAACCCATTGTTGGTAGTGTTAATATTACAGCGACAAATGGTAGCGTAGAACTCAAGGGAATTAAAGACAAAATTAATGACTCAATAGGTGGGGTTTTTGAACCTATATTCCACGTTTCCCAACATAGAGTTCAAGTCATTGAAGATCAAATTCAGTTAGTCAACTCTGAAATAGCTAACACTAAAGCGGATACTAAGCTATCAGCCCAGAGTAAGAATATTGAAATTAGTAAATTACAAGGTGTTCTATCAGATTTAAATGAAATTCTTGAAATTTCAAAAAAACCAAGTCGAGGTTATGAGCATAAAGTAGTCGAGATTGACTCTTATGGAACAGCCAATATCAGTGCTCAAAATGGTGGCGTTCTTATAGAAGGTACAGATATCACCAGTCGTAATGGTGGTATAAATGTTCTAGCTAAAGGCAATCTAAAGCCTGTAACTTTTAGTGATGATACAAGAACAGACACTTATAGTGATAGTATTCGTATTACAGGCCTTGCCGATACCTTCGAACAAGGTAGTGTCAATGCAGGTAATATCACAGGACCGAATTACTCTTATCATCAGATTATTAATCAACCAAAACTCAAGGCAAAAGGCAATATACAAATATCAGGAGAAGGTAGTTTAGTTAAAGCCTCTGATACATATACTCCTTCCACTAAAACCTATATCAGCAATAATAATGTTGTTCTAAATAGCGCTGATATCATCTCAACGAATGGTGATGTCCGTATTGATGCCTCTACTGGTGATATTGATCTTGAGGCTTCGCAAAACGCCTTTATGGATGGCTCACAAAAAAGTAGTACATCAAAGAGTTGGTACGGTAAAAAGAAGTCAAAAACAACAACCAATATTTCTAATAATAATAATGCCGTTACGACTGACATTCAAGCTAACAACATTAGTCTTATTGCCGATGGTAATATCAATATCTACGGATCAGATTTAACAGCAGCATCTACTGGTAGTATTAATCTAACGGCAGGTAAACTACTAAATCTATATGCTATTGAAGATGTGAATTATAGTAGTACTGAGGTCAAGAAGAGATCTAGCTGGTTAGGCGTGAGATATAACAAGGATAATACTAGCGATACTCGTCAAGAGCTATCACAGCTACCTGCTAAGCTAATAGGCGGCAAAGCTTATACAGCATCAGGTGGTAGCACATTATTACAAGGTACAGTATTTAGTACGTTAAAGCCTGCTGACATAAAAGTCGGTGTAGGCAAATATGCAGATAGTGCCGCGCAAGTGATCTTAGTGCCTATTACCAATCAAATCACAACCACGCATACTCAAGATAGAGAAAGCACCGTATGGATGAAGACGGTCGATCAAGGCAGTGTCGTCACGACTGCTCAATTGCCTAAATTTAATCAGGTTCCAACGATTACCTCACCTAATGGTGTCATTGTAGCTGTACCGGTTGAAGTCACTGTAGATAGTAATGCAAAAGCCAAAGCCGCTATTCAAAAAAGCCAAGAAGAACTAGGAAAAATTGCCCTTAATCTGTCTAAACAACCGGGCTATGAGTATTTAGCGGCTCTTGACAAGACCAATGATATCAACTGGGTACAAGTCGATCTGATTCAAAAGAATTGGAACTATACCCAAGAAGGACTGACGCCAGGGGCGGCGGCGTTGATCGCTATCGCTATTACTATCGCAGCAGGTCCAGCAGGTAGCGGCCTTACTGCATCCATGATAGCTACTAATGCTGCTGGTATAGCTTTGCAGACGCAAGCGGTTATTACACTGATTAATAACAAGGGTGATATCAGTAAGACACTAAAAGATATGGCCAGTAGTCAAACCATACGTGGCATGGCAACCGCAGCGTTAACGGCAGGTGTAGGTGCTAAACTAGGACTTGGTAGTAGTGTCAATGACACTTTTGGACAGAAGCTATCTAACGCTGTCGGTACTGGTTTTACACAGGCTGTTGCTGATGCGGCTATCAATGGTGCAAGCTTTGAAGATGCCCTAAAAAATAGTTTGCGTAGCTCATTAGTGGATGTATTTGCAGCTGAAACCTTTAGTAGCTTTGTAAAGAATATTGATACAAATGATTTCGCTGATAATCTTGCTCACAAATTGGTAGCAGCTGGTGTTGGTTGTGTAACTGCTAGCGCCAAACAACAAAGCTGTGATGCTGGAGCTGTTGGAGCGGCTGTTGGAGAAATGCTTGGAGATTATTTAGTTAATGATCCAAACAATCTAACAATTGAGCAGAAAAAAGAAATTATAGATACTGCTAAGTTACTTGCAGGATCTATAGCTCTATTGACTAACGTCGACGTTAATACAGCAGCTAATAACGCTGGTTTAGCAGTTGAGAATAATGCTTTAAAAGCCGTTGTCACCACAGTTAAAGTAGCAGGAAAATTAATTAAAGTAGCATATAAAAAAGGTGGTAAAATAAACGTTAGTGATTTGAAAAAGACATTAAAAGATGAGGGGCTTGATATAGTAGATAATTTAATTACTCTGAACGACGGTTTATTGAATATCCATGATGCTCAGGCAATTATTGATTTAGTAGTTGGCACCAATTTTAATTCAGCAAACAAAGGACAAGCTGCTAAAGATATTAGTTTGATTTTATCTAACCGAAATTCTGCTTTACCTTTTCCTAATAAAGTAAGAGCTAAAAACGGTTTAAGTTATCAATCCAACTCAAAGCATACACCTGGACCAAACAATGGTAGTAGATATAACGCTGGAATAGAACCTAGTAATTCTTTTGAGTTGTTTGAAAAATCATTTCAGTCTAAGCAAAAGAGATATTCAGTTGACTCAAAAGGAAATATCAATCAATTTTTTTATGATAACACTGGTAGTTGGCATTGGGCAGGACGTACTGGAAAAGATCAACCTGCGGCACAAAGACTTGCTGGCGGCGCTATCCCATCAGATGTTATTAAGCATTTCTCATTGAACGCTAAAAATGTGAGCAGACTATGATTTTCGGTAAACCTGAAGAATTCGCCTTGTATGTTGATGTCATTAAAGAACGAAGTAACGAGCTAAATGCTTTAGAAGGTGTGAGTGGTATTTGGTTAAAAAACGAATTATTTATTACTAATACAGGTTTAATCGCTTTACCAAATGATTTTGAAAATATTATTGAGATAGCACCGCAGATCATAAAATGTTCAAGCCTTTATAAACTTAATAATTTAGATCTGTTAAAAGACATATTGAATAAAAGGTTTCCTAATTGGTGTGTAAGTTCAAAGGAAGAGTGGGAAAAAAATATTGATAAATGGCTTGATATCGAAGAGATCACCGAATATGACATTTCTCTTGAAAGCTGTAGCATTGGAAATGAGCTAAACTATTATTTGCTTGGTATTAGAAACGAGTATATGATGAAAATATTAATGTATATAAAGAATAAAGAATTTGATTTTTTTGATTTTGGAATGATGGCAGATAGTGATGTAAGATGTGTAGAAATATCTTACAAAGACTTTCGAGACATAGTTGACCAATTAGAAGGTTTTATAAAGAAAAGTAGACTTGATATTTTAGGTCGTTAACTTTCGTAATTCTGCCTTTAATACATTAAGTATGAAGTTGTTTATTTTACCTAAATGCCTTACTGCCATCTTCAATATTATGTCGCTAATAGTAAGGCATTTGTCTTTATTACACTCTTTAGTTCAACAATCAATTATTAATAATAATCGGATAAGAAATAACCCTTGGCTCAGGTGGTGGCGCAGTTCTTACCACCTCGGTCACGGGCTTTTCTGTCGCTTTATTCTTGATCCAAAAGTCAACATAGCTGTCTTTACTGAACCACGCCGTACCAATATCAGTAGCGAAATCTAGCTGGTAGTTAGTGTTGGCTTCGGCATCAAACGTAATCTTGGTAGGTTTAGTATAGTGCCCGGCCATACGATAAGTGATTGTCAATGTATGCTCACCCGTCGTAATCGGATAGACATTATCCCAAGTATCACTGTAAGTCTCTTTTTTATCTTTAGGTACGCGCTTACCATCAATCTCCATAATATAGGCGATACGATCACCAACGAGCTTGGTATGTCGTGGTTCCATTTTACCCATGATCGTTGCGCTCACGCCCGATATAGGCGGCTGATAGATCAACTCAGGTGGTAACTCTTTTACATTTTTCATGCTCATACAAGCGGTCAACAACGGTAACGCACACACCAATACAGTCCACTTCATCGCTTATCCTCAGTAGAATCCGTTCAATTAATAGTCGTCGTTTTTTATCACTGTTAAAAAACATTCGTTGGCGAAATTGCAACGTTTATAGTTTATCTCTTTATCTTTCAATCAGTGATATTTTTATTAGGAATTATCGCAATAGCTAGGACGTGACGAGGTGTTGAGCCTGTCTAATCACTATCGTTATTGAAATTTTTGGGTATATCCCAGTGATACCAACTAATTCGCCCCTCAAACCTATGAATAGACCACTTAAAACAGACTGGTATAATGGAACCACTTATGTTGGGGCATGTTTGATGATGTATAAACAGGCATTGAACAACCAAAAAACCAAAGCGACTACTACAGTGGAAAAAAGAAACGACATACCTTAAAAGCGCCCGCCATTTTACATCGGCAAGCAGGTCTCATACGTGAATAGCATCTCAGCCGCTTCAAACACCAGTCACTGTAAGCTCTTCAATCCCTGCCGCCTCATGTGCTTTAAATGGATAGCGATCTGCCATTACCATCCAATTAGACGTTGGTTTAGATATTGATTTATTGCTTAGGCTATTTTTTTCTTCAGCCAACTTGATTAGCAAAATATCAATATCCATTGTCACTCGCCGTACTTGGTTCGAATCAGTCTGTCGACATCTATCGCAATCTCCTTCAAGGTTTTTAAAGGTTTGCTGTAGTTGCTGCAGACTCATCGGTATTGCTAGTATGAGATGTACACATTGATTGGTGTAATCAGGTTTTGGTTGTTCTAAGGTTGCGGTGAAATCAAGGTTTTGAAAAGCAGTAGATAGCCGTATCTGACCTAGCGTTGCCAAACACTCTAGAGCAAGTGGCAGATATTTTTCGGCTTGATAGTTGCTACCCAGCGCTACTATTATCTCTACCACGGGCTGCGCCTGCAAAGTCTCAGGTGCGCATTGTGTTAGCCTTTCCAAATTCAAATACATCGATGTTTTATACATCATCGGCTTTGCTATTATTAGCTTCTTTGGCAGCTTCTTTGATAGCTAGCTCATGTGTTGACGTTGAAGCATAGCGCGTGATTTGAACGCCAACTGCATCCGCTTGCGCAATAGCAGTCGGCTTGGCAACGCTTAACGTTATTTTATGACAAGCGTATTTTGCAAGCAGCTTATCAGAAATTTGCCCAGCCAAATGCTCAAGCAGTTTTGCTTGAATCTCTTTGCACCACGCGCTGACATCATCGCAGACCGCTTTATAATTTAGCGCATCATTGACATCATCTGATACAGCAGCACGGCTAATGTCGGTTTCAAGCGCAATATCAATCAGCAGCGGCTGCGTGATCGCCCGCTCCCACGCGTAAACACCGATGACGGCTTCGACTTTTAAACCTTTTACAAATACCACATCAGATTCAGTATGAAACATGCTTCCATCCTTGTTTGCTACATTTTTAATTCAGAGATTCAACTCAAACTTCATTTAACTTGCTTCAAAGCCTCTTCACGCAGACGCGCGGCTTTTAACACTTTACTTGGACGATGACGCCATAAGTCAATGCTGAATAACAGCAAACCTAGCCAAATCAAGCCAAAGACTGCCAAGCGTTTTAAATCAAATGGCTCGTTATAATAAAACACTGCCAAGAAGAAAATAAAGGTCGGCGTCAGGTAATTCATAAAGCTTAGAATACTATAAGCGACGAGCTTGGTAGATTTATTAAACAATAATAGCGGTATCAACGTAATCGGCCCTGCGATCATCAGTAGCCAGATGTTTGAACTAAACCAAAAGCTCAGTTGATGACTGACCACATCGGACTGCCAAAACCACCAAAGACATAAAGGTACTAGCATCGCTGTTTCGACAAACATCGCATCGACAGCTGTCAACGGGGTTTGCCGTTGAATAGTGCCATAAGTACTAAAGCTAAATGCCAAAATTAATGATATCCACGGCAGACTGCCAATCATCACCACTTGAATCACGACAGACAAGAGTGCAAATCCAATAGCCACCCACTGCAAAGGTCGTAAGCGCTCTTTAAATAGAATCATCGATAGCGCAACACCTACCAATGGCCCAATAAAGTATCCCAAACTGGCCTCAAGAATACGGTCATGATTGACCGCCCATACATAGGTCAGCCAGTTAGTTGCGATAATCAAACCAGATATCAATGACAGCGCTATCCATCTTGGGTTTTGTTTGAGTGTTTCAATCCATTGCCAGCGCTTAGTGACTACTAGCACAAGCAATAGACACAGGAATGTCCATATGATGCGATGACCAATGATCTCAGTCGCATCATAATCGGATAATTGTTTGAAGTATAACGGAAATCCGCCCCAGATAAAAAACGCAATAAGCGCAGTGATAATGCCGCGTCTGGTTGTGGTTATCGGGGCAACGGGTTTTTTGATGACATTTTGGGTAGTCATAATATAGGACAACTTTTTAGAGCAAAGCGCGCCCTCACCTAATTCTGAGTATTATTATCGATTTAGTGGCGAGAACGCAGGGTTACTACAGTGAGATTATAAATTAAAAAGCAATGTACTCATGCCAATAGTGACATGAGTACATTGCTAACGATGTTAGATGAAGTTTTTAGGCTAATGTGGCTATTTGATCAGCTAGCCACCATCTGTTTATATTTTACAGTGCAAATCATAGAAGAATATTAATCAGCACTCAATGATTTATTCAGCGCCAGCATCCACTTGGATAGACATACCAATTTGGTTGGCAAGTTCAGCAAATCCTGGGAAGCTGGTATTGACCGTCTCAACCCCTTCGATGGTGATTTGCTTGGAGGCACGCAGACTGGCAACAGAGAAACTCATGGCAATACGATGGTCGTGGTGAGACGTAATGTGACCGCCACCGAATACAGGCTGGCTATTATTGACATCACCATTCTCACTTCCAATACCTTGACCTTCGATGAGTAGTCCATCATCTGTAACGGTACAATCAATACCAAGCGTATGTAGCCCTTCTGCCATCACCGCAATACGATCAGACTCTTTAACGCGCAGCTCTTTGGCACCCGTCAATACCGTACGACCTTGCGCACAGCTGGCGGCGATGAATAATACAGGGAATTCATCAATCGCTAGCGGTACGAGATGCTCTGGTATCTCAATACCAACTAAGTTTGAACCACGAATCGTAATGTCAGCGACTGGCTCGCCGCCCACATGCGTCTCATTACTCAAGCTAATATCTGCTTGCATGAGCTTTAAGATATCAATAATACCCGTACGTGTCGGGTTGATACCCACTTGCGTCAAGGTCAGCTCACTACCTTGACTGATAGCAGCGGCTACCATAAAGAAGGCCGCAGAGGATATGTCAGCAGGCACAGCGATATCACCACCTGTCAATGTACCGCCGCCTTCAACGCTGATACGATTGCCGTCAACGGTCACCGGATAACCAAAGGCGGATAGCATACGTTCGGTATGGTCACGGCTGACTTCAGGCTGAGTCACCGTTGTCGTACCCTCTGCCCATAGACCTGCCAACAGCAAACAAGACTTCACCTGTGCAGACGCGACTGGCATATCATATTCAACGCCTTGGAGTGGCTTGCCGACCGTATCACGACCAGTGATACTGAGCGGTGCCGTACCGCTATGACCAGTACTTTGTATGACTGCTCCCATCGTACGTAGCGGTGCAGCCACACGCTCCATCGGGCGTTTATTTAAGCTAGTATCACCCGTCAACACACTATCAAATGATTGTGCCGCCAAGATCCCCGACAACAGGCGCATGCTGGTGCCTGAGTTGCCCATATACAAAGGTGTTTTGCTTGGCTTTAAGCCATTCATACCAACACCATGAATGGTTAATCTTCCTTTATCAGGGCCTTCAATGCTCACACCCATATCACGAAACGCCTGCAACGTGGCAAGCGCGTCTTCCCCTTCCAAAAATCCAGTGACATTCGTCACCCCTGTGGCAAGACTGCCTAGCATGATACTGCGATGCGAGATGGATTTGTCACCAGGGATGGCAATGGTGCCAGAGACAGTATTGCTAGGCGTAATATTATAAGAAGCTGACATGGCAGAAGTATCCGTATAAGGAGTGCTGGCTAACATATGGCCAAAATGTCGCCGTGCGGCTTGCGCGCGGCCCAAAAGTCCCATCAGGGCGGTTGAATCTTTATCAATGATAAGCTGGCGCATGGTCTGTAAGTAGACACCATACTCATCAAGGGCGCTCACAATGGCGCTTTGATTGGCAAAAAATATATCATGCCACATTTTAGGATCGCTGGCAGCGATACGCGTAAAATCACGAAATCCACCAGCAGCATAACGAAACATATCTAAATTATCATCATGGCTTGCCAACTGCTCAACCAAATTAAAGGCAAGCAAATGCGGCAAATGACTGGTGTGCGCCAATATGCGATCATGGTGACTAGCATCCATTGATATGACATTTGCGCCCACCGCTTCCCAGAGTAGCCGCAGCTTGGTGATGGCTACATTGCTTGTGGTAAGTAGCTCACAGATAATCACGCTATGATTGACAAATAAATTGGCGCGGCGAGCATGATACCCTGAATTTTCAGCCCCAGCAATCGGATGCGCGGGCACCAGTCCTGTCGGCAGCGAGCCAAATACTGTCCTGGCTGCATCAATGATGTTGACCTTAGTACTACAGACATCCGTCATGATGCAATCAGTGGCAAGCTGCTCGTCATCCATTGCCTGTTTAATGTCAACAAATACTGCTTGGACCGCCTGTACTGGGACTGCAATGATAATTAAATCACTGCCACCGATGACGTCTTGTAGGTTAGCACTACCAGCATCTAACAAACCATGCTCAATGGCTTCAGTAATACTGGGTACATGCCTGTCTGTCGCTACTAGACGCTCACTTAAGCCACTGTCTTTAATGGCTTGCGCAAAACTGGCGCCAATAAGACCAAGCCCAATCACACAAACTTGTCTAAACATAGGTAGCTGAATATTTGGAGACGGTTGAATTTTATTTTTTTTCTGACTACTCACGGCTTTTCTCGTTGAACACACTAGGATAAGTTTGGGTAAAGCCAATCTTAGCGTTATAAAATTTAATGGCTAATTAAGATCATTAACTTGACTAAAAAAACATCTATTGATGCGCTTAATCATCGGTCAAGATAGAACGCAAGGTATCAATCAAGCGCATGTTATCTTCTGCGACGCCTACCGTAATGCGCAACCAAGTGGGTAAGCCGTAACCTACCAGTGGCCGTACGATGACCCCTTGCTCGAGCAACGCTTGGTTAATCAATAGCGCATCTTCATCATCCATCTCTACCATAATAAAGTTGGCATGCGACTTAATAAAACCCAATCCTAATGCGTCAAACTGCTTCTCTAACCAGCGCATTTGCTCATCATTCATCAGACGAGTTTTCTCGATAAAATCTTGATCAGCAAGTGCCGCTGCCGCTGCCGCCAACCCAATACGACTGACGTTAAATGGCTGACGAATACGGTTTAATAACTCTGCCACTGCTACCGAGCTTAGCGCATAGCCAACCCGCAGACCTGCTAGTCCATAAGCCTTAGAGAACGTACGGACGATGATCACATTGTCAAATTCATCTATGAGCGCCCTATTATTACTTTCAGGGCTGTACTCGATATAGGCTTCATCCAATACCACCAATACCGAGCTTGGCACACTGGCAACAAACTGGCGCAGCTCTTTATGCTCAAGCTGTGTCCCAGTTGGGTTGTTAGGATTGGCAATAAAGACAATCTTGGTATTAGGGTTGTCTTGAACCGCTTGACTCATGGCCTTTAAATCATGACCGAATCGATGGGCGGGCACTTCAATATCTGTAGCACCTTGCATTTTTGCCAGCATCGAATAGACCACAAAGGCATACTGACTATAAACGATAGCATCATTGGCACCCACAAAACTACGCGCCAAGATATCGAGCAAATCGTCAGAGCCATTGCCCAACGTAATCTGATCGATATTGACATCATTGAAGTCAGCCAGTGCTTGCTTTAGATAGTAACCATTGCCATCAGGATAACGCGCCAGCTGACCGAGCTGCTCTGTCACTGCCAACGTCACTCGCGGTGAGCAGCCCATTGGATTCTCGTTGCTAGCAAGCTTCACCACATCTGAGATGCCGTACTCGCGAGTCAACTCTTCAATCGGCTTGCCCGTTTGATAAGGAGCCAGCTCTAAGATACTGTCGTACGCTGGCACGAGTGGTAATAAGCTTGATTCGGTCAATGGCGTTGTCTGCATGTTGTATCCTTAGATGTAATGACCCATCTATTATTAATAATAACAATAGCTTATGACAGCTATTTGCTATAAATGGTATAGCTTTTAAAACGCTTACAGTACCGCTTTGGGATATGAGCCCAGTACACGTAAATCTTTTACCAATGGGCGAATATCATTAATGGCTGCGCTAACATTTGGATCATTAACATGACCATCCATATCAATAAAGAACACGTATGCCCACTTATTAGGACGTTCAGGACGCGTCTCGATACTGGTCATCGACACGCCATGATAAGACAATGGTTTTAAGATTTCGATAAGCGCGCCCGCTTTGTCATGTGCTGAGACGACGATAGAGGTCTTATCTTGTCCTGACGGCGCGATCGCTTCATGACCGATGATAAGGAAGCGTGTGGTATTGCTTGGATTGTCTTCAATATTTGAGTAAAGCTTATGTAAATCATACTCTGCGGCAGCGACATCCCCTGCAATCGCAGCCGAATGCCATTCATTCTTGAGTCGACGTGCAGCTTCGCCATTGCTAGATACGGCAACGCGCTCCACATTGGGATAATTAACATCGAGCCAATGACGGCACTGGGCAAGCGATTGCTGATGCGAATAAATACGGCTGAGACCGTCAAGCTTGGTATGCTCTGCAACCAAGAAATTCTGATGAATCGGTAACTCAACTTCCCCAATTATTTTTAAGGTAGAAGACAAGAAACCATCTAAAGTATGGTTGACCACCCCTTCTGAAGAGTTCTCAACCGGTACGACGCCGTACATCGCTGTACCTGCTTCGACTTCACGGAACACATCAGTGATGGTGGTCATTGGTACGGTATCAGCGGCTTTACCAAAATGCTTGAGGGCAGCGGCGTGAGTAAAAGTACCCACTGGACCCAAAAAGGCAATACGTTGCGGTGCTTCTAGATCTAAGCATACCGACATAATTTCACGAAACAATCGCGCCATTTTTTCATCAGCGATTGGACCAGTATTACGCGCCATGACCGCTTTTAGGACTTGCGCTTCACGTTCTGGGCGATAAAAAATAGGATTGGTTTTTTCAGCAGTAGGACTTTTTGCGATGTGTTCTTTTTTGACCGTCGCCACTTGCTGAGCCAGTTTGGCACGGTTATTAATCAATGTCTGGATTTCGCAGTCTACGCTATCAATACTATGACGCAGCTGATCTAAAAACTCTTTTTCGTTTGAGTGGTCGCTTACGTTAGTTTGATTTAGATTGTCTATTTTTTGCTCTGGTGACTGCTCACTCATTACCGCCCATCCTTTTTCTAATATTATTGCTGAGTTTTATAACTGTTTGGTGTGACTGTTTTTAGGTTTATCTATACTTAAGCTTATTTGAGATTAGCTCTGACCATATCGCTAGTCACTGTTCAATAAAACAGTTTATCAAAAATATCATGTCCTACTCGCCTACACGATTCTTGGATTCATCAGCCAATACAGCAGACAAGGACACGACCGGCTCTACTATAGCAAAAACTACGCTCAGTGCCCATTCGTAAATGCGTGTAAACTGGCTAACGGCTATAAATATTAGCACAGTTATCTGATATGGCAGCAATAGGCGGCAAAACTATGAGAGAACACCGCCTCAAAACTATGTTACAGTTCAAAACTAATGGTCAATAGCACCTTTAATAAGCATGTTTAAAAATATAAACACGTTTAACAACAGATCCAGTCTTTAGAACATAACTATGTCAATTGATTCACACAAGGATACCTGATGAGCGCATTACAACAGCTTCGCACCATGACCACCATTGTCGCTGATACTGGCGACCTTAGCGCTATTGCCCGCCTAAAACCTGTCGATGCGACCACCAACCCCAGTCTCATTACCAAGGCGCTCATTCACTCTGACAATCAAGCCATGCTCTCAGAAACCATGAGTCGACATCGCGGTGACATCGATGCGGTAATTGATGCGTTAACCATAAAAATTGGCTGCGATATTTTATCGTTGATTGAGGGTCGCGTCTCAACTGAAGTCGATGCGCGTTTGTCTTATGACACCCAAGCGACTATCGATAAAGCACTCAGCTTTATGGAAGCTTATCAACAAGCAGGTATCGACTCAGAGCGGGTATTGATTAAGATGGCAGCGACGTGGCAAGGTATCGAGGCCGCACGTTATCTGGAAACCCAAGGTATTCACTGTAATCTAACGCTACTTTTCGGACAACATCAAGCGATTGCCTGTGCCGATGCTGGCGTGACCCTGATATCACCTTTCGTTGGACGCATTTTAGATTGGCAAAAACGCCAGCAAAACCGTCAGAACGTACCAGTCTCTGATGACATGGGCGTGCAGTCGGTCAAGCTTATTTATCAATATTTCAAACAGCATGGCTACAATACGCAAGTAATGGGCGCAAGCTTCCGCTCTACTGAGCAGATATTGGCATTAGCAGGCTGTGATCTGTTGACCATTGCCCCCAACCTCATTGATGAGTTGGCAGCGATGGATATAGAAGTCCCTCGTCAGCTGTCACCAAGTATGTCGATGGCGTTAGATGATATGACCCGAGTGAGTTTGACGCATGAAGAATTTAGTCAAGCTTATCAAAAGGATACCGTCACTCAAGATTTATTACCTAAGGGGATTGACGGCTTTATCGATGCGCGTGATGAGCTTGCTCAGGCATTGGCAGCGATGCGCAATTAATCGTTGCGATAATGGATGGTCAAACACTGTCAAATAAAAGAAATTTGCCTGCTAATAGTAAGTTCGTTATTATAACCCACTTCAAATAACAAGAAGCAAGGCTTGATTATGAGACGGCTATCAGTGGTATTAGCAGGTAGTGCGCTAGCGATTAGTGCACATGCAGTCAGCTGGGTAGAGATATCTGAGACTGATTCTGGTTCGATTTTCACCTTAGATTCAGACTCTATTGAAAGCTCTGACATCAATATCATAGATGAGAATAACGTCGAAAACATTTCGGTATCCATTCGCAGAACCTATCCACCGCAGTTACAACAGACGGATAAAAAAGGCAAAAAGGATAAAAAGGAAAGCTATATTCATCATAGCGATCAGCAGTTATTGATATCTTGCAAAGATGCCAGTTACTATAAAAGAGCCTATGTCAATTATGGCACTGACAACAAGGTCATCAAATCTTGGCAATCCGACAAACCAATATTGACCAGCAAGGATTTTAAGGTTACGACGCCTAAAACAATCGGTCGCAAAGTAGTAGAGCAAACTTGTGAGCGTTATCAACAAGACCAATAAAATACCAAATAAAATATATTGATACCAAAAAAGCGCGCTGAACTATTCAGCGCGCTTTTTTATTATGCTAAAAACCATTTCTCTAAGCTTTTAATACCGTATAAACAGGCACGGGGAATTCACCATGCAACTCAACCAAATCCAGCAGTACCAAAGCACCGACGACCGTATGATCTGCTGACTGGCACAGCTCATAAGCAGTGGTTAGTGTACCGCCCGTCGCCAAAATATCATCGACTAACAATACCCGTTCAGGTGGCAAGTTATTTTGCATCTCAAGCGTGTCTTTACCATATTCTAGCGCATAGGCCTTGTTGGCAACAGGCGGTGGCAACTTACCCGGCTTACGCAGCAAAATCATGCCTTTACCCAAGCGACCTGCCAGCAAGCTTGCAAACACAAAGCCACGCGCCTCTACAGCACCCAAGCAGTCCACTTCATCCATCAGCCCTTCTGGCAAGGTTGCAAGCAGTGCATCAATGACCGCATTAATATGACTGCGCAGTAACGGGGTGATATCATAAAAATCAATGCCGACTTTTGGAAAGTCTGGTACTGTGCGGATAACCTGCCAAAACGGGTGGTCAGTATTGAGTATATTAGACAGATCAATTTCGGTATTAGCAGATGTAGCGGCAGCATTAACGCTCATAATAACCCTTATTTCATATGGCTTAGATGGTAATAAGTGACGGTGATAAATGACAGACATCACCGTGAAATTAGTGGCGATTACTATAACATAATTTGGTGTAATATAGCGGCGAGACGAACAATCATACAATCGCCTGAATCAATAAAATGCCAATCATGGACTTGATAAAAGCTGAGTCAGCTCAACATACAAGTGTAAACTTAACTATCAAAACAACGGTTATATGCTAAACTACGGGCGTTTTTACCGTCCAAATATGAGTGGTAATGCTCAGTAGACGCTCTAAAAACACCCTGTAACACTGGTAATGATCGATAGGACTATTTATGAAACGTTATGAATGTATCGTCTGTGGCTGGATATATGATGAAGCGCTTGGCTGTCCTGAAGAAGGGATTGCGCCTGGCACCAAGTGGGAAGACATCCCTGAAGACTGGATTTGTCCAGAGTGCGGTGTTGGCAAGCTTGATTTTGAGATGCTTGAGATTTAGTAGACGACTCTCTAATTAGGACACTTCATGACAAAATCCAATAATATCAATAATGCGGCATTGCTTAAAACCTCTGGAGATGCTGGGGTATACCCTACTCCTGACTGGCAACGATTTGGTCAACACCAATGGCGCGAATCAGACCTTAGCGAACACCTCCATCAAGCGATGATAAATATCGGTGATGGCATTGAGTTGTGCGTTGAGGCAGGCGGTAATCCCAATCATCCCCCACTGCTGATGATCATGGGACTTGGCTCGCAGATGATATTTTGGCCAAACAATTTTATCAAGCGCCTTATTGATGCAGGATTTTTTGTGATTCGTTTTGACAATCGCGATATTGGCTTGTCTTCCAAAGTACAGATTGACGGCCTACCGCGTATCAGTCAGTTAAAAATGATGATGCGTTTGCAAACCGGATTGTCTAATAAGAGTACGCAGGTTGCTTATAATTTGACCGATATGGCAGAAGATACCGCACGTTTGATTAAGGCGTTGCAGCTGGGTAAAACACATCTACTGGGTGCTTCTATGGGCGGTATGATTGCTCAAATCGTGGCGGCACGCTATCCAAGCTTAGTACAACGTATGGCTTTGATGTTTACCACCACCAATCGGGCTTTTCTAAAGCCACCCAAGCCCAAGCAGTTATACACGCTTATCAATCGCCCTGAGAGTCATTCTGAGCGCGATATTGTGCGCCATAGCGTCTGGTTTATGAAAACAGTCGGTACGCCAGGACACGTCAACGTCCGTATGGTGCGTGAAATTGCCAAGTTACGTTATCAGCGCAACTTCCATCCGCTTGGCACCGTACAACAGCTCAATGCGATCTTGGCCTCTGGCTCTATTAGCCGGTTTAGCAAGCAAGTCAAAGCACCAACCATCGTCCTGCATGGTAGTGCAGATGGGCTATTGCCGCCTTCACAAGGACGCGTGGTCGCTAAGACCATTCCCAATGCTAAGTTTCATTTAATCGAAGGCATGGCACACGATATCCCAGAGTACTATCAACCTTATATGATTGATTTGATTCGCAATCACCTATCGGCTTAATACGCATTTAACACCGTCAATCATTGGCGATAAAAAAGCGTGCCATGCTATGTATCACTCATAAGCACGGCACGCTTTTTTGTCTCTTAGTTTGAGTGAGCGCTTCAATCACAACCGACACTCACTCCTTCTTTATCAATGCACATCTTATTGCCATTTTTTAAGTTGCCAATCCACGCTTTACCATTTGCAAATGTAAAGGCAGGCTTGCCTTGATAACTGTCACCACTCGACACACCCATTTTATCAAAGCGAAAAGGAATCACCAGCTCACCGCCCAAATTGATAAAGCCCCAGTTGTCATCAATGCGCACGCCAGCTAGTCCTTCTGAAAAAGGACGAGCATCATCAAATGAATAAGTAATCATCGTCACATTTTTTTCATCGACGAAACCCCATCGACCATCTTGCTGACGTGGCTGTAACCTCGTAAAACGATTGGGCGCTGCTTGCCTAGATTGTGCTGACGCTGTAGCAGACCTACTATTGGCGGTTTGCTTTGCAGACGACGGCTCATTATTATTACTATCACTACCATTTGGATTGCTAGTCGCTTTGCCGTTTTTATCCAGCCAACTGGTCGCTTGGTTCTTACGTACTTGCGTCACACCGCCACGATAATCATCAATATCACTGATTGACGCAGAAAACGACACGATGGTCTTATTTTCTGTATCGATAACCCCATAGTTGCCGTCTCTTTTGACCACGATACGTCCATCAGATACCGGACGCGCCCAACCCTGACTTTCCTTTAGCATGTCGTAGGTCGCCGGTATCACCTCACGACCCTGCATGTTGAGATAACCGACGTGACTATTGCGCAGCACGGGTAATAAGCCACCAGCTATCTTATCTGCATCGACTTTTTGATAGCGTGATAAATCAACGATTTTTTTGCCTTTACTATTCAGTAGCGCCACTGGCGCACCGAAGTCCTTGGTTGCCAAAAAATAACCGCTACTCGCGGTACAAGAGACATTCTTATAATAGCTTTTGGGTATTTTACAGCTGGCAGCTTGTGCAGTCGGCATCATAAATAGCGCACTGACGAATAAGCCCATAGGAATACCATATCGTGCCATTTTTAGTTGCGATCCAAATATCAAAGAAAGCGACTTTTTTGATTGAGTACGTCGATGCATAAATAAACCTAGGCTAATAGTAGTAGAAACTATATTGAGCATTTTAAGAGAGTAATGAAAGACAGATTAGCAAATCGCGACCTTCACGCCAATGCTATTCCTGTAAGGATGCGCCTCAATGATATAAGCACTATTATATATAGTCAAAATATCCTAAAAACGCGACGGTATTGCTGATATTAATTTTTTGTAGCCTCTGTCTGCGCAGGCACAGCAAGCAAAAAAAATTGATATCAGCAGTGCGTGATGGTTCGATATTACTTTTCACTCACTATAGCTGACGTTAGCCGATTGGCAGCATCTATTTTCCCACACGCTTATCATACTCGGTTCTTTCAAAATACAGTCATCATAAGAATAAATTATGTTTTAACCATTTCATTTTAAGTCTAAAACCTCGACAATACGGGGTATGTGCATTGTACTGTGAGCACAGTAAGATTAAAAAAGAACGCCACCCACTAAACGTGATCAATCTAAGGACAATTTATGGCTATTGCCGCTTCACGCTCTGCACCTATTGGCTTGGTTATTGGTTGCATCATCTTTGGTCTGGGTAGTTTAATCGTTGCACACGTTGATATCGGCGGTTGGGCCATGTCGTTTTGGCGACTCGCCATCTCAGGAGTGGTCTTTGCTATCTTGGCAAAAATCATGGGACAACGTTTGCCACGCTCAAGACGTGCCATTTTTTATGGTTTATTGTCAGGGGCGTTTTTGGGGTTAGATTTGGCGCTTTGGCACGAGAGTATCTATGCTGTCGGGCCTGGTATTTCAACCTTACTTAATAGCTTACAGATTTTCTTTTTGGCAGCGATTGGGTTTTTATATTTTAATGAACGGCAATCTATATTACAGCTTATCAGTTTGTTTTTGGCGATGGCTGGAGTGGCGATGATAGGCAGCCCTGAGTTTGCACATAACAGTGCCGCAACTTGGGGGTTTATCACGGGTATCGTCTCAGGAGCGATGCTGGCAGCATCAATGACATTTATCCGTAAGACGCATGACACCGAGCCAACACCGATATTTATGCTCATGCAATTAATCAGTATCGGCGGTGTGCTGGCGATGATTATTCCGATGTTTTTGTTTGATATGGGCAATATCTTGCCCAACAGTTGGTCTGAGATTGTTTGGGTACTTATTTATGGCACGGTCATGCAGTGCTTGGCTTGGGGTCTGATTGCCTACTCTATCCCCAAGCTGTCTTTGGCGCTGACTGGATTACTACTGCTATCTGAACCAATTGCCGCATTGGTCATTGATTATACTTGGCTGGACAAACCGATTAATACTTTGCAATGGAGCGGCGCGCTCTTGACGATGTTTGCCATTTACTTAGGTTCATTAAAACCCAAGCCGCGCGCACTACGTCGCTATCGGTTTTTTTCACGGTTTTATAAGCGTAAATATAAATAGTTATACAGGTACGCTTATTTAGGTGTAATGGACATTTTTCATGCTGACGTAGGGTCTAACGCTATATACTGTCTATATTTCCAAGGAATCAACGCCATGAATCAAAAAACTAGCCCTTTTTGT